>PNLC01000012.1 GCA_013822885.1 Bradyrhizobium sp. | reverse complement strand
ATCGATCCTGGCTGGGCTTGCCATGCTGGCGGCAATGATTGTGCTGACTGTAGTTGTGAATTACCGCGCGCGCGCATCCGACTAGCGCACCTTCAACCGCCCGACCGGACGATAACGCTTTCACAATGGCTACTCTTCCAACACAAATCGCAGTCGTACTGTCAGGCGCGGCGCTAATTCTTTGTGTGCTTCACCTCGCGGCCTATAGGCCGATTATCTTCCTGTCGTTCTTTTTCATTCTGTTCACGCTGGTATGGCGCACAGCGGCATCGATGTATATTGATCTCTCCGGCCCGGTCCTATCGACGCAAACCTATTCATATGTCGGGCCCGGGCTGATGACGCCCTTGCACGTCATCGCCTATCTCCTGACCTTGATTCCGTTTTACATCCTGCTGAGACGGAAACTCGTCGATGGCTGGCTAGCCGACGCAGACCGGTGCGCTGCGCCGCGGGGAATGCTGACGCTCTCGGACTTGACGGTCATCGTATCGCTGCTGTTTATCGGATACCTTTTCCTGGATCTGATCCGTCAAGGATCGATCCCGCTGTTCGCGAACATCGACCGATTCGTTTACACCGGAAAATACGCCGGCGCCGTGCATCGATGGCTGATCCAGTACGGAAATTTTGTCTGTTTCTGGTGGGGCGTCATGATCGCGGCGGAATGGCTCCGCAATCGGCGCTTCGACATTCGCTACCTGCCGTTGATCGGGTTGCTGATGTCTTACATGTTTCTTACCGGCAATCGCTTCTCGGCATTTTACAGCTTTGGCAGCTTTGTCATCCTGCCACTGTCGGCCGTGATCGCCGCGAAGACCGGCAACGTCAGCCATTCCCGACCGTTTGCCTGGATGACCCGCACCTTCGAACGTCGGCACCTGATGGCGATCGGCGCGCTAGCCGCCGTTCTTGCGATCGTTATCATCGTCGGAATCTTCAACAACCTGACCAACGTCCGCGGATACCAGGGTTCCGAGATCGGATCGCAATTTCTGGAGCGTACGTTGATCCAGCCCAGCGAGTTGGGCTGGCTATCCTACGAACGAGTCTTCGTCTTCAATCAGTGGCAGCCCTACCGGACGTTCGACTTTCTGTTCCAGATGCCCCTCAACGCCGGCAGGAACACGACCCCACAATATCTGATGCTGCAGTCGATTGGCGAGCCGCGAACACTCGAACACATTTCGGAAGGTTTCCAGTTTGCCGGCGGCTTCCCCGAAATTTTCTTTGAACTGTTCGGACCCGTCTATGCCTGGCCGTTCATTTTCGGCGCGGGTTACATCACCGCCGGATTGACGGCCTTGATCATCAAGGGCGTGATCCAGGGCCGCTATGCTTCCACTCTGCTGGCGTTGTATGTCCTGTACGGCTTCTATGTCATGTACATCGGCGGAATGCTCAATTTCGTCCTCACCCCCACCTACTGGATCAAGATCGCCGCTTTGATGGCCGCCCTGGCAATGGAAATCAGCCTTGCGCGGATCGGGATGCCGCTGGTTCCGTGGTCATTGTTTCGCATTCCGAGAGCGACCTGGCTCAAACAGTTTCTCCCAATCCGTTCTGCTTGACCCAAGCCTTGAAATCCCCCAGAGAAATCCGATGATGGGGCACAGAAATTTCGAGGATGCCCAGTGCTGAGACAGGCTGTCATCCTCGTCGGCGGCCTCGGCACCCGGCTTGGCGAGCGCACGAAGACGGTGCCCAAGCCGATGCTCCCCGTCGGCGGCCGTCCGTTTCTCGACACGCTGATCGATGAAGTAGCCCGCTACGACGTCTTCGAAGAAATTCTGCTGCTGGCTGGCCACAAGGCCGAAATCATCCACGCGCATTATGAAGGGACGGTCAGAGGCCGAGCGCGCATCAATGTTTCGCTAGAACCTGCGCCGCTCGGAACGGCAGGCGCGCTGGTTCACGCCAAAGACCTGCTGCAGGAGCGCTTCCTGCTTCTCAATGGCGATTCATTCTTCGACTTCAATATCCTCGATCTGGCCGCGCGCGCCAACGCCAGCCCTGTTCACATGGCCTTGCGGGCCGACGTCGTTGGCGACCGGTACGGCCGCGTCTTGCTCGACGGGGACCGGGTTCGATCCTTCATCGCACCGGGCCAGGGCGCAACGGGCCCGGTCAACGCAGGCGTCTACGTGCTCGACCGCTCGATCGTCGGCCGTGCCGGTGCACTGCCCGCCTCGCTGGAGCAAGACATTTTTCCCGCGCTCGCTGCCGCCGGCGCCATGAGCGGCACGCCCTATCGGGGCTATTTCATCGATATCGGCATACCCGAGGATCTCGCGCGCGCCGATATCGAACTGAATGAAAGATTGCGCCGCCCGGCGGTCTTCTTCGACCGCGATGGCGTCCTCAATCATGATTCAGGCTACACGTTCGAGGCCAGCAAGCTGCGATGGATCGAAGGCGCCCGCGAAGCGGTCAAGGCCGTCAACGACGCCGGCTGTTTCGCATTCGTCGTCACCAACCAGTCGGGCGTCGCCCGAGGTTTCTACGAAGAAAGCCACGTGCACGCGCTGCACCGCTGGATGGCGGACGAGATGGCTGCGATCGGGGCCCATATCGATGCCTTCGAATACTGCCCCGATCACCCTGACGGGATTATCGAGCGATATCGTCGCCTCAGCCAGCGGCGCAAGCCCGGACCGGGCATGATCACGGACCTGCTCGGCCGCTTCCCCGTCCATGCCGAGGCCAGCGTCGTGATTGGCGACAAGGCCAGCGATCTCGATGCGGCTCAGGCCGCCGGCCTCAAGGGGCACCTTTTTCCGGGTGGCAATCTCGAAACCTTCGTGAGGCACCTTCTGCCGCAAAGGCCCGCCCCGGGGGCGTAGGAGGAGGTTCCGCGCACGCCCGGGCGCACCGCGCACCCGAGCGCTTCGAATCCACCGCTACTGCAACATTACCCGCACCGTTCGGTTGCACCGGGCGGCTATTGTGCTATAGCGCTATCGCATTGCGAAGACTGCAATAATCGCTGTTTTGGGGTCCAGGCATGGATGAACTAAAGGACGCCCGCGTTCTCGTCACCGGCAGCGATGGGTTCATCGGGTCCCACGTCGTCGAGGAACTGGTGCGGGCGGGCGCCAGGGTCAAGGCGGTCGTCCTCTACAATTCCTTCAACTCCTGGGGCTGGCTCGACACGGTCTCTCCCGAAGTCATGAAGTCGGTGGAAGTGGTCGCCGGCGACATCAGGGATCCGCATTTCATGATAACGGCCGCCGGCGGATGCACCGACGTCATGCACCTGGCCGCGCTGATCGCGATTCCGTTTTCCTACGCCGCCCCAGACTCCTATGTCGAAACCAACGTCCGCGGCACGGTAAACGTGCTGCAGGCCGCCCGTCATGCGGGCGTGCGCCGCTTCGTCCAGACGTCGACCAGCGAAGTCTATGGCAGCGCGCAGTTCGTACCGATCAAGGAGAGCCATCCCCTGGTCGGGCAATCGCCCTACTCGGCCTCGAAGATCGCATCCGACCAGATGGCGCTGTCGTTCCATGCCTCGTTCGACATGCCGGTCGTCGTCGTCAGGCCCTTCAACACCTATGGGCCACGCCAATCGGCGCGCGCCGTCATCCCAACCATCATCAGCCAGATTGCGTCCGGCAAGCGCAAGATCCGCCTCGGCGCGGTCAGCCCCACCCGCGACTTCTCGTTTGTGACGGACACCGCGCGCGGCCTGATCTCGGGTCTGACAGCCCCGACCGAGCAGACGGTCGGACAGACGATCAACCTCGGCAGCGGCTTTGAGATATCGGTCGGCGCCACGGCGAACATGATCGCCGAGGTGATGCAGGCCGAACTCGAAATCGAAACCGACGAGGCGCGGCTTCGACCTGCCAACAGCGAGGTGGAACGGCTCTGGGCCGACAATTCGAAAGCCCGTCAGCAACTCGGCTGGTCCCCTGAATTCGGCGGATTGGACGGCATGCGCCGCGGCATCGAAAAGACGGCGCAATGGTTCGTGGACCCGGCTAATCTCGCGCGCTACAAGGCTGACGTCTACAATGTATGAGGGCGGCGTGGGCATTCCGGTAGCGAAGTCCGATCGGTTTGACGTGCGAACGATCGTCGCTGCGGTCAAGCGCGCTGCAGGCACACCCAACGGCATGCTGGCGCTGCACGAGCCGGTGTTTGCCGGCAACGAAATCGCCTATCTCGAGCAATGCATCAAAAGCACCTTCGTGTCTTCGGTCGGCAAGTTCGTCGACCGCTTCGAGGAGATGCTCGCAGAGACCACCGGCGCCAAACGAGCGGTCGCGGTCGTCAACGGTACCGCGGCGCTCCACGCCTGCTTCAGGCTTGCGGGCGTCGAGCCGGGCGACGAGGTGATTTCGCCGGCGCTGACATTCATCGCGACCACCAACGCGATTGCCTATTGCGGCGCGAGCCCGCACTTCGTCGACAGCTCGTTGCAGACACTTGGAATGGATGCCCAGGCGCTGGGCGCGCGGCTCGATGCGGTCGCGCAGCGAGGCCCTGAAGGCACCACCAACCGCGAGACCGGCCGCCGGATCGCGGCGATCGTGCCGATGCACACGTTCGGCCACCCCGTGGATATGGACGAAATCGTTGCGATCGCAAAACACTGGGACATTCCGGTCGTCGAGGATGCCGCCGAGTCGCTCGGCTCGACCTACAAGGGTCGTGCGGTCGGCTCAGAGGCCCGTCTCGCCGCGCTGAGCTTCAACGGCAACAAGATCGTCACCACCGGCGGCGGCGGCGCCATCCTCACCAACGATGAAGAACTCGGCCGCCGCGCCAAGCACATCACGACCACCGCGAAGCTGCCGCACAAATGGGCCTTCGTGCATGACGAAATCGGCTTCAACTACCGGCTGCCCAACCTCAATGCGGCGCTCGGATGCGCGCAACTCGAACAGCTCGATGGTTTCTTGGCGAGCAAGCGCCGTCTGGCCGCGGCGTATGACCGCGCGTTCGCGGGCGTTCCCGGCGTCGCCTTCGCGCGCGAACCGGAAGGGACGACCAGCAATTACTGGCTGAATGCGATCCTGCTCGATGAAGCGCATGCCGGCCAGCGCGACGAGGTGCTCGCCGCGCTCAACGATTCAGGCTTTGGCGCCCGGCCGGCCTGGACGCTGATGCACCGCCTTCCCATGTTCGCCGCCAGCCCGCGCGGCGATCTCAGCGTTGCCGAATCGATTGAGCGCCGGCTGATCAACCTGCCCAGCAGTGCCAGCATTCAGGCCCGCAATGACTGATGCCCCCCGGAAAATCTGTTTTGTCACCGGCAGCCGTGCCGATTTCGGCCTGCTCGTCTGGCCGATGCGCGCGGTGCAGCAGACGCCGGGACTGAAACTGCAGCTCATTGCCACCGGCATGCACCTGTCGCCCGAGTTCGGCTACACCATCGACCACGTCCGCGACGAAGGTTTTACCGTCGACGAGACCATCGAAACGCTGCTCAGCAGCGATTCCGGCGTCGGCGTCGCCAAGGCCGTCGGCCTCGGCGTCATCGGCTTTGCCGATGCGTTCGCGCGCCTGAAGCCCGATCTCGTCGTCGTCCTCGGCGACCGCTACGAGACCTTCGCGGCGGCGCAGGCCGCGATGTACATGCGGCTGCCGATGGCCCACCTGTTCGGCGGCGACGTCACCGAGGGCGCGATCGACGAATCCATCCGTCACGCCATCAGCAAGATGTCCCACCTGCATTTCACCAGCAACGCCGATTCGGCACGACGGCTGACCCAGCTCGGCGAAGCCCCCGCGCGCATCTTCAACGTTGGCTCGCCTGGCATCGATGCGATCAAGCGCCTGAAGCTGATGGACCGCGAGTCCATCGGACGCGAGATCGGCATGGCGCTCGGCGACCGCAACATTCTAGTCACCTTTCATCCCGTCACCGTTGAGGCCGACCACTCGGTCGGTGCGATCGATGAGCTGTTCGCCGCGCTGTCGGCGCTCGATCCGGCAACCCGCCTGTTCTTCACGCTCGCCAACGCAGATGCCGAAGGCCGCGCCCTGAACGAGCGCATCAAGGCCTTCGCCGCGGGCCGGCCGAACGCCATCGCGGCCGCCTCGCTGGGACAGCTTCGCTACATCAGCCTGATGAACCAGGCCGACGTCGTGGTCGGAAACTCCTCGAGCGGCATCTACGAGGCGCCCTCGCTGGACACCCCCAGCGTCGACATTGGCGACCGACAGAAAGGCCGCGAGCGCGCCGCTTCGGTGTTCCATGCCGCGCCGGAACGCCACGCTATCACGGGCGCGATTGCGGCTGCGCTCGGCCGCGGCCGGCAACCGACTGTCAGCCCCTACGGCGATGGCGAGGCCAGCCGGCGCATTGCCGACACCATTGCCGGTGTCCCGGATTTCCACGCGCTGCTGCAAAAGGGTTTTCATGACATCGGCAATGCGGGAGCTGCCGGATGACGCGGCCACGCACGCTCATCATCGCCGAAGCCGGCGTCAACCATTCCGGCAGTCTCGAGACTGCACTGGCGCTGGTCGATGCCGCCGCGGATGCCGGCGCCGACATCGTGAAATTCCAGACCTTCAACGCCAATTCGCTGGCCGGGCGTTCGGCGCCAAAGGCCGACTATCAGCAGCGCACCACGGACGCAGCCGAAAGCCAGCTTGCGATGCTGCAGCGGCTGGAGCTGCCGCAATCGGCGCATCGGCAGCTGATCGCACGCGCCAAGCAGCGCGGAATAGAATTCCTCTCGACGCCGTTTGACCCGCAGTCGCTCGAATTCCTGCTCACGCTCAAGCTGCCGCGTATCAAGATCGGCTCGGGCGATCTGACCAACGCGCCATTATTGCATGAACTGGCCAAAGCCGACGCCACGGTGATCCTCTCGACCGGCATGGCCACGCTCGGCGAAGTCGAGGAAGCGCTCGGTGTGCTGGCCCATGGCTACGGCGGCGCCAACGATTCGCCCTGCATCGAGGCATTCCGCGCGGCATGGCGCGATCCTTCCGCGCGTGCGCGGCTCGAAGAAAAGGTCAGCCTGCTTCACTGCACGACCGAATATCCTTGCCCGCCGGAGGACGTGAATCTTTCCGCGATGCATGCCATGCGTGCGGCGTTCAAGCTTCCGGTCGGCTATTCCGACCATACCGACGGCTTCGAAGTATCGCTGGCCGCGGTGGCGCTCGGCGCGACCATCATCGAAAAGCACCTGACGCTCGATCGCAACGCCGAGGGCCCGGACCACGCAGCCTCGATCGAGCCGGGTGATTTTGCCCGGATGGTAACGGCGATCCGGAATATCGAGGGCGCGATCGGGGACGGCGTCAAGACGCCGAAGAATTCCGAAGTCAGGAACATCCCGGTCGCCCGAAAGAGCATCGTGGCGGCGCGACCGCTCAAGGCCGGTGACGTCATCAGCGCCACGGACATCACGACCAAGCGTCCCGGTTCGGGCCGGTCACCGATCGAATACTGGTCCCTGGTTGGCACGACGGCAGGGCGCGCCTACGACGCGGACGATCCGCTATGACGCCGAAAGCGCAGCCGGTCTGGCTGGGATGCCGATCAGGCGCGATGCATCCGGGAACGACGTGGCTACAATCGCCCCCATCGCCACGAACGAATTGCTGCCGACCGATACGTGATCCCTCACCCGGCTTCCGAGGCCGACGAAGCAATTCTCGCCGATCGTCGCCCCACCCCCGACAACGCATCCCGGGCATATATGCGTGCAGCTACCGATATCGGCGTCATGTTCGATGATCGCACCGGAATTGATGATGCAGTGGGCACCGATGCGCGCCTTTGCATTGATGACGGCGCCGGGCAGCACGACGGTTCCGGCGCCGACCTGCGCGAACGAGGACACGATCGCTCGCGGATGCACCAGCGACGCCCATCGGGTGACACCGAGTCTCTCCACGAGCATCTTGCGCGAAGTTTCGGCCTGCATCGAACCGATACCCAGAACGAAATGTGCCTCGGGATATTGCGCGAGGACATCGTCGTTACCGAGATAGCGCACATCGCCGAGCGTGCGCGGCTGAACATCGACGAAACCGGCGACGCGGAATTCTCCGGACAGCATCGCCGCCTCATAGACCATGAACGCGTGCTCGCCGCCTCCGATGATGATCAAATCGTCCATCCGCGCTCCTTGCCGATTCAGTCTAGCTGCGAAACGGCCGTCGTTCAAACGATCGCCCGCTCAGGCCGGCCCCGGGGATTGACGCGGCGGTTCGCAGCCGCGATATACCTGCAAAATTCACCGAACGCCGTTAGAGCGTTTTCCAGCGAAGTGGAAACCGGTTCGCGTGAAGAAAATGCGTCAAAACAAGAGTCTAGAGTCCCGTTCCGATGCAATCGGAAGGGAAAAGGCTCTAGTATCCGCCGAAACGCAAGGTGTTACCCATGAAATCCTGGCGTAAAGCCATCGTTGGATCGGACGCGACGGTGAGCGAGGCGATCGCCGCGATCGAGAGCGGCAGCATCCAGGTTGCGTTGGTACTCGATGGTCAGGACCGTCTCGTCGGAGTCGTGACCGATGGCGACATTCGCCGCGGCCTTCTGCGCGGCATCCAGCTTTCCGGGCTGGCTGCCGACGTCATGAATCGCTCCCCGGTCTCGGTGCTGGCGACCTTGTCGCGCGAGGAGCGGCTGCACCTGATGCGGCAGAAATCCATCAGACAGCTTCCGTTGCTCGATGACGGCGGCAAATTGATCGGCGTCGAGACGTTCGACGAGTTGATCGAGACGCCGCACTATCCAAATCCGGTCCTCATCATGGCGGGGGGATTGGGCGAACGGCTCGGCGCGCTGACCCGTGAACGGCCCAAGCCGATGCTCAATGTCGGCGGCCGGCCGCTGTTGGAGACCATCATCCGCAACGTCGTGCAGCAGGGCTTCAGAAACATATTCATTTCGGTGAACTACCGCGCCGAAATGATCATGGATCATTTCGGCGATGGTTCCGCGCTCAACGCCAGGATCGAATATGTTCGTGAGGCGGAACGGCTGGGGACCGCCGGCGCGCTGGGGCTGCTGCCGCAACCTTTTGAACTGCCTGTCGTCGTCACCAACGGTGACATCCTGACCACCGTCAACTACGGCGCCCTGCTCGACTTCCATAACGGCACATCGGCGGAAGCCACGATGGCCGTCCGTGAACACAAGGTCCACGTTCCCTACGGTGTCGTCACCGCAAACGACGGCTACCTTGAGGGCATCAGGGAAAAGCCGACCGAGTCGTGGTATGTGAGCGCCGGCATCTATGTGGTCGGCCCCTCCGTCTTCAGACATGTCGAGCGCGGCGTCCACATCGACATGCCCACGGTCCTCGAGCGCGTCGTCGCCGGCAAGGGCCGCGTCGCGATCTATCCGATCCGGGAGTACTGGCTCGATATCGGCCGGATGGAGGATTTCGAGCAGGCCCATGCGGAGTTCAACGAGGTCTTTCCGTGAACCCTGTCAACGCCGTTGTCATCGGGCTTGGTTCGATCGGGCAGCGGCATGCGCGCGTGCTCGGAGAACTCGGTCATGATGTTGCGACGGTCAGTCGTCGCGTCGGCGGCGACCATCAATCGGTTGCTCAGGCGATCGCCGCAAGCCGTCCGGAATATGTGGTCGTTGCGACGGAAACGTCAGCGCATGCCAAGTCGCTTCAACAACTCGCCGAAGCCGGTTTCCGGGGAACCGTTCTGGTGGAGAAGCCGGTTTTCTCGCATTCGCAACCGGCTCTGGACTATCCCTTTGCCCGTCTCCTGGTCGGCTATAATTTGCGCTTCCATCCAGTCATGACCGCTTTTGCCGAACGACTTGCAGGGCGGCAGGCGATCACGGTCTCCGCCTATGTCGGACAGGATATCCGCGACTGGCGCCCGGGACGCGATCATCGCGCGACTGCGTCGGCAACCCAGCAGGCAGGCGGCGGCGTGCTCCGGGACCTCAGTCACGAGCTCGACTATCTGCTATGGCTGTTTGGGCCGTGGCGTCGTGTCGCGGCGCTGGGCGGCTCATCTGGAACGCGGCAGATCGAGGTGGAGGATCATCTCGATCTCCTGCTCGAGATGACCGGATCGGCGGCGGTACAGGTACATATGGATTACCTGGATCAGCCGGGAATCCGGAAGATACGAGTCAATCTGGCCGAGGAGACGATCGAAGCTGACATGATCGGCGGATGCCTAACCATCAATGGCAAGATCCATGATGTTCCAGGCGAACGCGACGAGAGCTACAGGAAAATGCACCTCGCCGCCATGAACGGTGGTAGCGAGCCGATCTGCACCTTCGCGGAAGGACTTGCCGTCATGGACCTGATAGACGCCAGCGAACGCGCGCTGCAATCGCGCACCTGGATATCGGCATGAGGTCGCTCTGCACGATCTGCGCCCGCGGCGGCTCCAAGGGGTTGGTCGGCAAGAACGCCCGCGATCTGCTGGGAAAACCTCTGCTCGCATGGACTATCGACCAGGCACGGCAGACCGGCCTTTTCGAAGCTATCGCATTCAGCAGCGATTCCGAACAGCTGCTGCAGGCTGCCCTGAAGGCGGGCGCGGATATTGCGGTTAAGCGACCCTTTGTTATGGCGACCGATACCGCCCCAAAGCTGCCGGCGATCCGTCATTGTCTCGAAGAGGCCATCGCGCGCACAGGAAACACCCCGGACATCTTTGTCGATCTCGACGTGACGGCGCCGCTGCGGCTGCCGTCCGATATTGCCGGTGCGGTGGAAATGCTGGAAAGAACCGGCGCGCGCAACGTCATCACCGGCGCGCCCGCGCGCCGCTCGCCCTATTTCAATCTGGTGGAGGCGAGAGCCGATGGCTCAATCGCCTTGTCCAAGACCATGAATCCGCCGGTTGTCCGCCGGCAGGACGCGCCGCGCTGCTTCGACATGAATGCCTCGATCTATGCATGGCGCGTCGCCTCGTTCCTCGAAAATCCTTCGGTGTTCTATCCCGACACGCAATTGTTCGAGATGCCGGAAGACCGATCCATCGACATCGATTCCGATCTCGACTTCACGCTGGTGGAACTGCTGCTTCGCACACGGCTGGCGTCAACGGGGACCACATCATGAGCGCGTTCAAGGATCTGTTCGACCTCAAGGGACGCACCGCCGTGGTGACGGGAGGATGCGGGATACTCGGACGCCGCTTCAGCGAAGGTCTGGCCGAATTTGGCGCCAAGGTCGCCATCATCGATCTGGACCAGCAGGCGGTTGAGGCCGCCGCTTCGGACCTGGCCGCGCGCTACGCCATCGATGCAAAAGGCTACGCCTGCGACATCACTCAGCCGGGAACGATACGCCAGGTGGCCAGCGCCATCGAAGCGGACCTCGGACCGGTCTCCATCCTGCTCAACAACGCAGCAAGCAAGACCCGGGATGCCGACGCGTTCTTTGCGCCGGTCGCGACATTCTCCGCGGAAACCTGGCGGGAGATCATGTCGGTCAATCTCGACGGCATGTTCAATGTCGCTCAGGTATTTGGAACCCTTATGGCCGAACGCGGTTACGGCAGCATCGTGCAAACCGCGTCGATCTACGGCCTGATGGCGCCCGACCAGCGCATCTATGAAGGCTCCGAGTATCTCGGACGCGCGATCAACACGCCGGCGGTCTACACGGCCTCGAAGGCCGGCGTGATCGGATTGACCAAGCACCTCGCCACCTATTGGGGCGCACAGGGCGTTCGCGTCAACACGCTGACCCCGGGCGGTGTCGAGAGCGGGCAGAACGAAACGTTCAAGCAGCGCTATGGCGCGCGCGTTCCGCTCGGCCGCATGGCGCGCGCGGACGAGATGGTCGGCGCCGTGCTGTTCCTGGTCTCGGATGCGGCATCCTATGTCACGGGTCAGAATATCGCGGTCGACGGCGGCTTGAGCGCATGGTGACGCGATCCCGATGATCAAGCGCCTGATCCAGAACACGGTCATCTCGACTGTCGCGTTCGGCGCCGCCGCAATTCTCGGCCTGATCGTCCTCCCGGTGATCATCCGCACCTGGGGCGTGACGGAGTTCGGCCTCATCGTCATCACGCGGCTGCTGCTGCCGTCCGGCATGTTGGCCGTGCTGGACTTTGGCCTGTCGGAGGTCGCCACCCAGGTCGTGGCGCGCGCCAGGGAACATCGCGACTGGGACCGCGTCGGCCGCCAGCTTTCGTTTTTGACTGTCATATCGATCCTGCTGGCAGTGACGTCGAGCGTTTCGATCTGGCTTTGCGCGCCCTACATCAGCGTCATGATGAAGGTCGACGCCGCGCATACCGATCGGTTCATCGACATATTGCACTATACGGCGCTGGCAAATCTCGTCCTGATTCCGGCGCTGGTTTGGGAAGGAACGGTCAAGGGGTTTGAGCGCTATAACCTCCTGCGTCTTTCTGAGTTCACGTCGACCCTGGCTTATGTGGCCTTGACCGTGTGGGCGTCCACGGCTTCGGTCTCGTTCGAAATTGTCGCCTATATCTTTCTCGCCACCCTCGTGGTGCGTGCGCTTGCGGTACTGGTCGCCTTCGTCACCGCGCTGACGAAAAAGCATGCGAAGTTTGGCGCCTGGACCACGCCAATTCGTCGCGAGCTGTCGCATCGCTGCCTGCTGCTCCTGCAGGGCAAGCTGATCGGCGGCATCACCGGCCCTATTCAACCATTCCTCGTCGGACTTCTGTTTGGGCCAGCCTCTGTCGGCATCTATGATGCGCTGGTTCGGCTGTCACGCGTATCCAAGGTCGTCGTCAGCCTCCTCATATCGGCTTTGCTGCCGGTCGCCAGCCGTCTCGACGAGCGCGGTAGTTTGACGACGTTCCAGCGCCTCGGAGAACTAGGTCTCATCATGCTGCCGATGTTTACGCTGCCGCCACTTGCGGCGGCCGCAATCCTTTCGCCCGAGATCATGCAACTGTGGATCGGCCCGCTGCTTGCACCCTATGCTTTCTGGATGGGCCTGAGTTTTGTGATTCCGATCTGCGCGCAATACCTCGCGATCGGAGGCGTCATATTCTTGACACGCACCGAGATCCAGGCGCGGCTCAACTTGCTGATGGGCCTGCAATTGCTGATCTGGGCCGGGCTCTCCGCCGCAACGGTGTCTGTTTTTGCCGAGCGCGCATTCATTCTTGGCCAGGCGGTCGCAAGCCTCCTGGTGCTGCCTTGGCAAATCGAGACGCTGCGCCGCGCCCTGGATTTGAAGCTCGGAAGTTTCCTCAAAGCAGCAGGAACCCAGGCCACAATCCTGATCATTGGAAGCATTTTGTTGTGGATCTTTGCCAGTTACATTCGGGTTGACAGCCTGATAAAATTGGCCTTGGTAGCAGCAACGTTCTGCCTTACCAGCTGGGTTGCGCAGTACTTCCTCGTCCTGGACGAAAGGCATCGTGCCGTTTTTCCCGCAATCGGCCGCTTGATGGGGCTGACACCCAAAAAGCAACTTACCGAAAGCTGACTGGATCCAGGGAATGAATACGAGCGGCGCGAACGACATGTTGGAATCGATTTCTCCGGCGTCGCTGGCGGACCGTGCGATCACCTATACGGCCGTGATGGCGAAAAGCCTGTACCGCCTGATGGTACGCCGGGTCAAACGCACCGCCGATGTCGTGGACTCCGAATACAACCAGCAGAACTGGCAGAAAATGCTCGCCAGCAAGAGTTGGCTGAGCGCAGCCGATCTCGCCGGCTTCCTCGCACCGGCCGATTCGACCGAGCGCCTGCGCAAGGTTGACAACAAGATTTTGCGGATCGACGGCCAGCGATACTACCGGTATCGCACCTCCGCGTTGAGCGACCTGATCCTGCGTCATGCGGGGGACGCGCGGCAGATCGTGGAACTGGGCTGCGGCTACGGCTACAACCTGTTTTCGCTTCACCTGCACCGCCCTGATCTTACCTTCAAGGGCTTCGATATTGCTCCGAACGGCATCGCCGCCGGACGCGAGATCGCGACCCATTTCGCCCTGTCAGACAAGATTTCGCTGGACCGAATCGATCTGACCAACGCCAACGACCCCAATCTTCCCACCATCGCAGGCCAGACCGCCTTTACCTATTTCTGCATCGAACAGATTCCATATGACGTGCGAAAGGTAGTCGAGAACATCATCGCCGCCAGGCCGAAGCGCGTCATCAACATCGAGCCGACGACCGAGTTGCTCGACCTGACCCATCCCCGCGATCTTGTCAGCCTCGTGTATATCCGTTCGGTCGATTACCAGACGCAGCTGTTCTCGATACTCGACCAGCTCGAACGCGAAGGACGGATTCGCATCCTCGCGCGCGAACGCATGCCGTTTGCTCCTACGATCAACAACGACGGGTTTCTCTATTGCTGGGAGCCAGTATGACGATGTCCGAAACCGCATCCGCCACGCCGGCTGCCAAGAAGCCGAAGATCAACCAGTTCCGCCGCCTGCTCTGGCATGTCAACCGGACCGATCTGGGCTGGGTCACCAAGGCGACGTTGACCAGCCTGCAGCTGGGTGCACGCGCCAAGCGGATCGAAATGCTCAATTCGCTTCCCGCCGCCCCGGAATGGAGCACGGCAAGCCGTCAGCTTAACGAGCAGGGCTATGTCGATGTCTCCTCGATCGTCGACCGCGGCCTCGCGGAGGCCGTCCTCAACGTGTCGCAGGACAAGGTCAGCCGGCTCGACGAACTCGCCGCCAAGCAGCAGCTCGGCCACAAATCGTTCTGGGTCAGCCTGCTCGACGAGGATCTGATCGATGGCGCCTTCGCCACCGATCATCCGTTCGTTCGCTATGCCATGCAACCCGCCGTGCTGCGGATCATGGGCGATTTCATGCACGAGCTGCCGCAACTCTCCGACGTTCTGCTGACGCTGTCACGCCCGACGGAAAACAAACCGCTGACCTATTCGCAGCTCTGGCACCTCGACCATGACGACAAGCGGGTTTGCAAGCTCTTCATCTATCTCACCGACGTTCGCGACACCGCCGACGGTCCGCTGACATTCATCCCGGCGCCGTCGTCGAAGCCGTTCCGCAACACTATCAAGAGCCACATGGCCGACGACAGGGTTTTCGCCAAAGTGGATCGTTCCGCCGTCAAGGAAATCATCGCGCCAAAGCTGTCGTCGTTCATCGTCAACACAGCCCGGTGCCTGCACATGGGCAGCCGCATTCAGTCCGACCGCACCCGCCTGCTCTACACCGCCACCTATATTCAGCCGCCGCGGATCTATCCGGAACCGCCCGCCCGATTCCGGGCCGTCGGACCATTGAGCGACCTTGAACGCGCGGTGATGCGTCTCTGAGCCGGATCTCCCGGGGAGCTGAAGATCGTGCGTATCGGATGGGTGGTGGATCACCCCAAGCGTGATTTGGCGGGAAGCGTTCTGGCTGCCTATCAACTGGCGCTGCGCGGTGCTTCGGTCGTGATCATCCCGATGTATGAGCAAGGCGTCGATGTGCCGAGGCTGGGACTCGATGCGCTGGTGGCCAACTACGCGCGCGATGCCAATTTCGACCTGATGCGGAGTTTTTCCGAAGCAGGCCTTGCGCTCTATGTCCTCGATACCGAAGGCGGCGTGCTGGCGGAAATGGGTGGCAATTCGCCGCCGGCGATGGCCGCCCATATCCGCGACAGCGGTTACGCCGATATCCTGTCGGGATATTTCTTCTGGGGCGGCCAGCTGCACAAGGCGTTCAGCGACAACGAGACGATGAAGCCCGAACGGCTTCACCTCACCGGATGCCCGCGCTTCGACTTCGCCGCCCCGCGCTGGCGGGCGCTGCTCGACGGCGAGCGGCGTGGCTATCTGCTCGTCAACGCCAATTTTCCGCTGGTGAACTCCCGCTTTTCCAGCGCGCCGGGAGTCGAGCGCGCAGCCATGGTGCGGGCCGGATGGGATGGCGCCTATGTCGACCGCTTCCTGGTCGACCTCAAAACGGTCTTTGCCAACTACCTCGTCGAGATCGGCCGCCTGGCGGTCGCGCGGCCGGATCGCTCGATCCTGGTGCGTCCGCACCCCTTCGAGAGCGAAGACGTCTATCGAAACGCGCTCGGTCGGCATGCCAATGTCATTGTCGACGGCACCGGCAGCGTACTCGACATGATTAGAAATGCCGCGGCCGTCATTCACCTCAACTGCGGTACCGCGGTCGAAGCGGTGCTGCTCGACAAGCTACCGATCCAGCTCGAATACCTCAACACGCCTGCCACGGCCGGACATGCACGGCTGCCCGCGCGCGTGAGCCGCGCCGCGCTGTCGTTCGACGAACTGCTCGCCATGGTCGACGACCTCGACGGGGAAACCGCGAAATTCGATTTCTCGGGCGTCCACGCCGCCAACATCGACGCCTTCTTCCATCGCAACGATGGCTTGGCCGCCGAACGCGTCGCCGACATCCTGGTCGGCGCTAAGCGCCCACGCGATCCCTTTGTGTCACTTTCCAGTGCGATCCGGGGTACGCGGCCGAACCCGAGCGCGGGACAAATCGCCAAGGGGGCCGCGAGCCTGCTGTTGGGATCGGCCGTTACCGAGCGGCTGCGCACCTTCGTCAGCCCTGCCCGCCGCGACAAGCGCATGGAGTCCGCGTCCGTCGCGACCCTGCTTGAGCGGATCGCAATTCACGACGGACGCGATCCTTCGCAGTTCGCGGTGACGCGCGCGCGGTGCAAGGCCACCGGCATGCCGCTCGCCAGCATCGCCATCGAAAGGCGCCGCGAGCCCGCATGACCTCCCCGACCGAAACGATCCTGATCACGACGCTCGCGGCCTACCAGACCCGGTTCTGGATTCCAGTGGCGCAGCGGCTGCGCAACGCCGGACGCGAGGTGCACCTGCTCGCGTTCGACGACCGCAGCGCGGAGATGGCCGACAAGGAAGGCGTCCCCGTCGTCAACATGTACCGGACCGGCCTGCAGGGCGGCGCGCCGATCGAGGAGGAGCACGCCTTCGCCGCGCGTGTCGCCGGATACGGCCTCGACGGAACAAACTTCCTGTTCAGCCACGAGCGCGTCACTTTTGGAATTCGCGATACCGCCGCGTTGCGGCGGCGGTTCATGATCTACACCAACGCGATGGAAGCCGTTCTCGACCGGTTGACTGCGGGGGGAAAGCGCGTGATCGCGGTTCAGGAGCTCGGCGGATTCCTCTCTGTGATCGCCTGCTTCTACGCTGCGAGAAAGCGCGGCGTCCGGAACTGGTTCATCGAGCCATCATTCTTTCGCGGCAGGCTTTACTATACCCCGGACAGATTTAGCGCTCCCGACACGATGCCGGTGCCGGCGGATACGGCTTCTGCCGATGTGCGAGCCTATCTCGATGACACCTTGCGCCAGCGCGCCATCGTCATCCCCCAAAAGGACCGGCATCATTACTCAGCGGCCTTCAAGAAGATCGCCAATGCGAGGAACGCGCGCCGGCTGGTCGAAAAGCTCTGGGACCAGTTTGCCCTCGGCAAGCATCAGGAATTCGGCCACAACCTTCGGCATGCGCGCATGCATGCCGCCATGGCGTACGGCGCCCGGCGGCTCCGAAAGATCTATCGCCCCATGCCGGATGGTCCGTTCATCTACTATCCCCTCCACGTACCGGCCGATATGGCGCTGACCCTGCGCTCGCCGGAATATCTAGACCAGGTCGCGACCATCGATTTCCTGCTGCGCACTCTCCCCGACAAGCACGTCCTCGCCGTCAAGGAACATCCGGCGCAGATCGGCGCCGTTCCGGCGGGCCGCCTGATCGAACTCGCGCAACGCTTCGACAATTTCGTTCTGCTGCCGCCGCAGACCAACAACTACGCCGTGCTGGGCCGCGCCGACGCCGTGGTCTCCGTCAACAGCAAGTCCGGCGCCGAAGCGATGCTGCTCGGCAAGCCAGTGGTCGTGATGGGCGACGCCTTCTACCGCTCCTGTCCGCTGGTGTTCACCGTCGATCGCCTTGCGGACGTTCCGCAGCGGCTTCACGACGCGCTGGCTGCGCCGCCGTTCGACCCTGCCGACACCGCGCCCTATTTCGAAACGGCGTGGCGGCAATCGTTCCCCGGCGAACTCTACATCAGCGACCCGGGGCAGCTCGATGTCTTTACGACCTCGCTGTTGTCCGCGATCACCGATCCAAAGTCCGGGAGATAAGAGTCTCTCCATGGCTCTCGTTTCGATCATCACCCCATCCTGGAATGTGGCGCCGCTGATCGGGGAGACGATCGCTTCGGTTCAGGCCCAGTCATTCAAAGATTGGGAGCTCCTGATCGCGGATGACTGCTCGACGGACCTGACCGCCGCAGTCGTGGAAAGCCACGCAGCGCGCGATTCGCGTATCAAGCTCATTCGGCAACCCCGGAATGGCGGCCCGGCGCTTGCCCGCCAGGCCGCCATCGAACAGGCGCAGGGCCGCTTCATCGCGTTCCTTGACAGCGACGATTTGTGGCTGCCGGCCAAGCTCGAACGGCAGATCGCCTTCGCGCAGAACAATCGCGCGGCGCTGAGCTATACAGCGTTCCGCCGTATCAACGAGACGGGGACGGTCACCGGGCGGCTGATCGAGGTGCCGGCCTCTCTCACTTACGATCAATTGCTCAAGAACACTTCGATCGCGACATTGACTGCGCTGGTCGACCGCGACATCGCCGGCAACATCGCCATGAAGAACGAGCCGTACGACGATTTCTGCCTCTGGCTGAGCATCCTCAAGCCCGGCCACGTCGCTCGTGGACTCAACGAAGACCTCGCCCGCTATCGCGTGCGGGGTAGCTCCGTATCCAGCCGTCCGCTACGCTCGGCCGGCTGGGTTTGGCACATCTACCGCAACGTCGAGCATCTTTCGCCGGCGAAATCGGCCTGGTGCTTCGCGCATTGGGGCGCCCGGGCATGGCTGAAACGGCGGGAATTCTGAGTTAACCGGAGGTATCAGATGCCAAGCGTTCTGATCACGGGCGGCGCTGGCTTCATTGGCCAGAACCTGGTTCACGCCTGGCGGGCCGCCCGGCCCGAAGACCGCGTTGTCGTGGTCGACGCGATGACCTATGCGGCCAACATTCGCAGCCTCGAGCCGCTAATTAACGATGGCAGCATCCAGTTCGTGAACGGCGATATCGGCGACCCGGCGCTGATACAGCGCCTGTTCGAGGAACATGCCTTTACGCGCGTGGCGCATCTGGCGGCGGAATCGCACGTCGACCGGTCGATCAGCGATCCCGAGGCGTTTCTGCAAACCAACGTGCTCGGGACGTTCGCTTTGCTGAACGCGGCGCTGGCTGCCTGGCGGACCAGCGGTCTGCTCGACAGCGCGCGCTTCCTGCACGTCTCGACCGATGAAGTCTACGGTTCGCTCGGCCCGGCCGATCCGGCCTTTACCGAATCTTCGCCCTATCGTCCGACCTCCCCCTACGCGGCGAGCAAGGCGGCGAGTGACCATCTGGTCCGCGCGTTCATTGTCACCTATGGCATGCCGGCGCTGATTACTAACTGCTCCAACAACTACGGCGCATACCAGCATCCGGAAAAGCTCATCCCGCTGATGATCATTCACGCGCTGGAAGGCAAGCGATTGCCGATCTACGGCGACGGCTCCAATGTCCGCGACTGGCTGCACGTCTCCGATCACTGCGCGGCGTTGATCGATGTGATCGAGCGCGGCAGGACTGGTGAAACCTACAACATCGGTGGTGGCAACGAGCGCAACAACCGCGACGTCGTCGGCCTGATCTGCGACACGATCGATGCCTGCTTTGTCGCCAGCCCTGCCCTTGGCCAGCGCTTTCCGTCCTGTCCCGCTGCCTCCGGCGCCTCCTGCCGCACGCTGATCGGCTATGTCACCGACCGCCCGGGTCACGATCACCGCTATGCAATCGACGCCAGCAAGCTCGCCACGGACCTGGGGAGCCGCTGCAGCGTCGGATTCGAACACGGACTGGCGCAGACGGTGCACTGGTATCTCGACCACGAAACTTGGTGGCGCGACATCACCAGTGGCGAATACAAGGCCTGGATTGAAAAGAATTACGGTTTCCGGGCCGCGGTCTACTAGCCATTGATGCGCATCCTCATGCTCAATGCTGATTACCCGCGCTTGTCCGCTGGCTCTGGCTCGCGGACTCGAGGGCGCCGACTGCGCAACACAGATGGCGGCGCGAAACGCCAGCCTGGGTAACTGACTTCTGCTCGCGGAATTTTGGCGCGCTCGGCCGCGGCAAGCACTTCTGCGGCGACAAAGGCAACGGTGACGGCCGACAAGCTGCCGGTTGCCACACTCGCTATCAACTGGCCGAACTTTCCGGCCAGGCGGCTAGATCCTGCAGCTTCGAGACACGTCCATAGAGCCCTCGCGCGCTATAAGCCGCAGATGCTCGAGCCAAATGCTCGCGTCGTCCGATCATTTTTCCGAACTCAATGGAGAATGAAGTGCCCGAACTTCAAGCTCGCCAGATGGTCATCCGCCAGTCCATCCGGCATCGCAACGGCGGGGGCCAGCCAAACAGCCGCCTCGCCAGGACTGAAGGCTTCGGCCTGACCGTTGGAAGCAAGCCAGGGAATTTCAGCGCCAATTTCGGGCGTCCCCGTCGCGATATCGGCGTCCATCGCGAGAAGATCAGCCTTGAACGTGAAGTTATCGCCGCCGGCAAATCCGGAAATCACGCTTGCTGCCAGAACACCGTCTCCGTTCAGATCCTGGTGGAAGCTGGGCTCGAACGATTTCAGTACGGAGCTCGCCCCCGAGACGATGACGCCGCCCGTCCCGTTGGAAACGACACTGCCATTGCTATCGGTGTTCCAGACCGTGTACTGGTCGGTGCCGGCAATACGGAGCGCCACCTGATAGCCGCTCGCCGTCTGCTCCGCCCCAATATAGCTCCACGGATACTGCCCCACCGCGACCGCCGAGCCTCCGTACTGGAAAAGCGGACCGCTGCCGCCGCCGACCGGGTAAAAGTAAAAAATGGTCCCCACCTGCACCAGGCTGGTCGAACCGAACGACTCGATTACCGCCGCAGTCGGCGCGGCAGCGCCGCCAATGACGCCGTCGCCGTTCAGGTCCTGGTGGAAGCTGGGCTCAAGCGATTTGAGCACGGAACTCGCCCCCGAGACGATGACGCCGCCCGTCCCGTTGGAAACGACATTGCCATTGCTGTCGGTGTTCCAGACCGTGTACTGGTCTGTCCCGGCAATGCGGAGAGCCACCTGATAGCCGCTCGTCGTCTGCTCCGCCCCGATATAGCTCCACGGATACTGCCCAACCGCGACCGCCGATCCTCCGTACTGGAACAGCGGACCGCTGCTGCCGCCGACCGGGTAAAAGTAAAAATTGCTCCCCACCTGCACCAGGCTGGTCGAGCCCTGCGACTCGATTATGGTCGCAGCCGCTGCGCCGCCGATCACGCCGTCGCCATTCAGGTCCTGGTGGAAGCTTGGCTCGAGCGATTTGAGCACGGAACTCGCCCCCGTGACGATGACGCCGCCCGTCCCGTTGGAAACGACACTGCCATTGCTATCGGTGTTCCAGACCGTGTACTGGTCCGTGCCGGCAATACGGAGCGCCACCTGATAGCCGCTCGCCGTCTGCTCCGCCCCGATATAGCTCCACGGATACTGCCCGACCGCGACCGCCGATCCTCCGTACTGGAACAGCGGGCCGGTGCTGCCGCCGACTGGGTAAAAGTAGAAGTTGCTCCCCACCTGCACCAGGCTGGTCGAACCGAACGACTCGATCACGGTCGCGGCCGCTGCGCCGCCGATCACGCCGTCGCCATTCAGGTCCTGGTGGAAGCTGGGCTCGAGCGATTTGAGCACGGAGCTCGCCCCCGAGACGATGACGCCGCCCGTCCCGTTGGAAACGACACTGCCATTGCTATCGGTGTTCCAGACCGTGTACTGGTCCGTCCCGGCAATACGGAGCGCTACTTGATAGCCGCTCGCTGTCTGCTCCGCCCCGATATAGCTCCACGGATACTGCCCGACCGCGACCGCCGAGCCTCCGTACTTGAACAGCGGGCCGCTGCTCCCGCCGACCGGATAAAGATAAAAATTGTTTCCCACCTGCACCAGGCTGGTCGAACCGAAGGTTTCTATCACCACAGGAACGGCGTTGGCGCCCAGAATGTCCGACAGGCTCACAGTCACGTTGCCGGAAATATCAACGGCAAAATCCGCAACCCTGTCGCCGTTGATGTCGCCCTGCAGCGTAGTGACACCGAGAGAGCTGTTGTACACGTAGTTGAGTTCACCCGCAGCACCGTTGAAGGCGGCGGCCGCGATGAAGCGGAACTGATCGTAGCCCGCTGTGCCGCTGATCGCATCAATACCGCTGAGGTCGATGCGATCGACCCCTGCTGTGAAATCCGCGATACGATCGCGCTGGCCGCTTGCGGCAGAGCTGTCGCCAGATTGCAATACGAAAAAGTCGGCACCACCGCCCCCGGTCAGCGTGTCGAACCCGCCGCCGCCGATCAGCCTGTCGCTTCCGCCGCCGCCGATCAGGGTGTCGTTGCCGCCGCCGCCCGACAGCGTGCAACTCGCGTCGTTGGCTATCAGCGTGTCGTTGCCGGCACCGCCGATCGCCCTTTCGATGATGGCGTTGAGTGCGATCCCGATATTGTTGACGAGGCCGCCGACCGAGGAGAATGTGCCTGGACGCAGGTCGACGACCTGGGCGTTCGAGTAGCCGGAGCAATCGAGCGTGTCGTTGCCGCCGCTGTCGTAGATGGTCAGCGCCGGGGCCGGGCTGTAGGCGGAAAAATTGAAGACCGCGCCGGCGTTGCTGTTGAATCCGTAAACGGTATCGCCGGTCCGCGTCGAAGACGCCGCCCCGTAGATCGAGCCCATGGCGTAGATGTCAGCCATTTGCGGCGTGACCACGTAACGATACGAACTTCCGGAGTAATTGCTCTCCGGAAAGTACGACATGATCGAATATTGCCAGGTGTCGTTGGCATAGATCGCATTGGCCGCATAGGACGCGCTGCCGTTGTACGGGCCCTGATGGCCGAGACCGAGTGCATGTCCGATTTCGTGGACGTAGGTCTGATAGCCGTAGCTGTCGATTCCGGTCTTGCCGTCATAGGCGCCACCGTCGTTCGTGATCCAGTCGGAGCTGATGACGACGTTGGCGTAGGCGATGGCGCCCGAGCTGTACCATGCCGCGCTGGTGTAGGCCTGCATGGAGCCGGAGTTGCTGAACGTGATGTTCGCAGTGCCCGTCGTCTGGACGAAATTGATGTTGGCGACGTCGTGCCAGGCCTGCATCGCCGACACAGCGAGAAACTGCTCGGCCGAATTCAGCGCGTTGATATTGTAGGTGATCGTGTTCGATGCGAAATGATGGGCGATGGTGCCGCTGTATTGCCAGAAACCGTTGACCAGGTAGTCGGCGAGTTGCGCAATGCTGGCAACCGGCTTCGCGGCGGCTACGGTGAGACTGGTCACGACACTGGCATCGACCGCCAGCGGATAGGGTTCTCCCTCATCGATCACGAGCGTGACGTTCGTCCCGGCGGGCGGAAGCACGGCCGGGCCCATTTCGGGCCCATCCGGCTCAAAGACCCAGATGGATTCGGAGAGCAAAGCTTTCTTCTTCATCGATCAGGGCCGCCGAGGACATGGAACTTCCGAGAATCGGAAATCTAGTGGCAAAGGTAAAGAGGCTTGATTAATGCTTCTTTATCGATCGGGTTGGGACCATCCTGGTCCGCCCAACGTACGGCTTCGAAGGAGAGGGATTTCCCCGGGGACGAGGCCGGAAGCACATGGTGGGAGGCATTCTCTAAGCCGTGGCGATGCCCCTGGCGGCCCCCCCCTGCTGGGCGGATCGCTTGGCAGCGGCTGCGACGGGCTTGGGGCGGGGAAGGCGGAGCAGTCCGGCCTGAACACGCCGAACAAGCAGTTGGAAATCCGCGCCCGATTGTCTAAGTCTGATCGCGGCTGCCTTTCCGGGGCAAAAACCCAAAAAGAAGGTTTCTCAATGCCTTTCCCACGCGCTTCGCAGGCCCTCTCCCGCTTCACCGTGCTCGATTTGACCCGCGTTCGCTCCGGCCCCACTTGCGTGCGGCAGCTGGCGGACTGGGGTGCCAACGTCATCAAGATCGACGCGCTACTGGAAGATGGCGGTGGCGAGCAGCCGGGCGGCCCGCGGCAAGGCTCCGATTTCCAGAATTTACACCGCAACAAGCGGGCGATGACGCTGAACCTGAAGGATCCGAAGGGTCTCGAAGTGTTCAAGCGGCTCGCCGAGCAGGCCGACGTAGTGGTCGAAAACTTCCGTCCCGACGTCAAAGCCAAGCTCGGCATCGACTATGAGAGCCTGCGCAACATCAACCCGCGCATCGTCTACGGCAGCATCTCCGGCTTCGGCCAGGACGGGCCGTATCACAAGCGGCCGGGCTTCGATCAGATCGCGCAAGGCATGGGCGGGTTGATGTCGATCACCGGCGCGCCTGGCGAAGGTCCGATGCGGGTCGGCATTCCCGTCGCCGACCTCACCGCCGGGCTGTTCTGCGCGATCGGCATCCTCACCGCGCTGCTGGAGCGCGACGTTTCCGGCGAGGGCCAGTGGGTACAGACCTCGCTGCTGCAGGCGCAGATCTTCATGCTGGATTTCCAGGCCTCGCGCTGGCTGATGGAAAAGGACGTCGCTAAACAGGCCGGCAACAATCATCCGACCAGCATCCCGACCGGCGTGTTCAAGACCTCCGACGGCTACATCAACATCGCCACCACAGGCGGAAGGATATGGGAGCGCTGCGCGCAGGCGATCGGCGCGCCGGAACTCGTCACCAACCCCGATTACGCCACGGCGCCCGCGCGCTCGAAGAACCGCGATGCGCTCAATGCGACGATCGGTAAGCTAACGGAAAAGAAATCGACCGAGACCTGGGTCAGGGAATTGAACGACGCCGGCGTCCCCTGTGGCCCGATCTATTCGATCGACCAGATGTTCGACGACGCCCAGGTCAGGCACCTCGGCATCGCGCAGCATGTGCCCAACGACGAGAACCGTCACATTCAGCTGGTGGGCCAACCGGTGACGCTTTCTCGCACGCCGAGCAAGATGGCGGCGCGCCCGCCGGAATTCGGCGAGCAAACCGAAGAGGTGCTTGCCGAGTTCGGTTTCGGCAAGGACGAGATTGCCGAGTTGCGACAGCGCAAGGTGGTGTGAATCGGGCGGGAAGCAATCGCCCAGCCCGGCCGGCCACATTGCCGCTGCAATGGAAAAGATATACTGTCCGCTCTGCTCAGCCGCCTAACGTCAGCCTTTCGTTCGATCCGTTGGATACGTCGCGAAAAGAGGAGCACGACCATGGCGATTACCACGCTGAAGGTTCTGGCGAGCATCCTGCAACTGCACGGGCCAGGCGCAACCGCAAAGAGCGATCATCTGGGTATCGACGCGCTGCTGAGCGATTTGCAGAATCCCGGTCAGCCTGCAGCTACCGAGGTTTATTTCAGACGCGGCGGGTTTGTCCGCGGGGCGCGCGCAGGCGCCTTCCGCAAGGGCGGCGGCTACTACCCGGGCGCAGGCGCCTTCCGCAGAGGCGGATTTATTCGCGGATACTAGACTGATCGTTAGTTCATCAGGTTGATCCCGGTGCCGCCATGTCGGCTGACGTTTCAGATCCTGCCACCTTTCAAGATCAGCCGATCACGCAGTTGCTGGTCAAGGTGGCGACGCGATGCAACATCGATTGCTCCTATTGCTACTGGTTCCGCGACGCATCCGTCTACAACAAGCCGAAGCTGATGAGTGCGGACGTGCTGCATCGATTGATGCAGCGCATCGAACAGCACGTCAGCAGACATGCGCTCGTCGATTTCCCCATCACCCTGCACGGCGGCGAGCCACTGCTGTGGGGGGTCGAGAATTTTCATCGCTTTGCGCAAGGCTGCGAGGATATCGTATCCCGAACCGGCTGCGAGATACCCGTTGCCGTCACCACCAACGGCCTGCTGATCGACGATGAATGGCTCGACTGCTTCGAGACACGCAACATCTCGGTCGCGATCAGTATCGACGGACCGGCACATATTCACGACATTCACCGCCGCACGTTTCGGGGCACCGGCACCCATGCCGCCGTCGAACGTGCGGCGCGCATGCTGGTATCGCGCGACATCGGCGTCAGCGCCCTGGCCGTATGCCAGCCCGCCTACCCGCCAGAGGACTATGTCGCGTTCTTCGCTGCGTGCGGAATCACCAGCTACGACATCATGATCCCCGACGCGACGGTGGACGAGAAGCCGCCATCGATCGCCG
>PNLC01000011.1 GCA_013822885.1 Bradyrhizobium sp. | reverse complement strand
AGGCCGGTAAGTGCCGACCACCGTCCGCGCCTTCGAGAAATCATGCTCGATCGGACCGAAGCCGCGCAGGTCCTTCAGATCGTTGACATTGATATGCCAGTCGTCGACCTCGTAGCCGCGCTGCCGCAGCAGGTCGCCGATCATGTCCTGGCACGGTCCCTCGGCACCGCGGGTTGAGGGGATCGCAACGAATTCCTTCGTCGTCGCCAGTTGCGCGTCAAAGCCGGCGTCGACGGCATCGAGGATCTTCTGCTGCGTATCGGCATTCATGTAGCGGCGGCTCCGGTCGGGCGTTGCAGGGATTGGGCGTGACCTACCCTAGCCCGAACTCAACCGCCGGCGTAATGCGCAAAATGCGCATCGCGCAATGCATCTCCGAACAGCCGGCCTTCCGAATAGCCGGCCAGCGACGCCGGCCGCTCGACGCCATCGAGCAGCCGCGGACAAGGTTCCGGCCGGCCCAGCACGGTGCGGACCGGAATACGCTCGGCATAGATCGGCAAAGCGTAATCCTCATCGTCGTCGGCGACGCCTTTGGTGCGTACCTTCGCGGAGGCCTGCTCGATTTCCATCGCGATGACGGCCGTCGCCTTGATTTCCTGCGTCGTGCTTTGCCGCAGGCTCGCGGTGCGGTCGGGGAAGAACCGGTCGACCATGGCAACGAGCGCGCGCTCCTTTTCGACGGGGTCGGTGACGAGGTGGGCGGTGCCGAACGCCATCACGGCGCGATAATCCGCCGAATGATTGAAGCCGCATCGCGCCAGCACCAGACTGTCGATCTGCGCGACGGTGAGACAGACCCTCTGGCCGGCGGACTGGTTCCGCAGCATGCGGCTGGCGCTGGAGCCGTGCCAGTACAGCTTGCTTCCCTCGCGCCAGAAGAATGTCGGCGTGCAATAGGGCTGGCCGTCGATCACGTACGAAACGTGGCAAAGCATCGAGGCGTCCAGCAGGCCATGGATCGTCGCGTGGTCGTAACGACCGCGTTCATGCAGGCGCTTCACCTGGTTGCGTGGCGACACGGGATACGTGGTCTCGGCTTCGGTCACGGCGGCTCCGTCGGGATTTGTTGATCGGTGGATACAGTTGTACCGTCGGATTTGGTCTGCGATAGTGCCAATTTCATGCAAAAAATTCCGACCAATTCTGCAAAGACGCCGCGCAAGGCCGAGCTGCCGCTCGACCTTTCCGGGCCGCACATCACCCTCGGCACTTCGTCCCAGCACCGCCTCTACCAAGCGCTTTGCCATGCCATCACAGGCGGCATCGCAAAGCCGGACGAGCCGCTGCCGCCTTCCCGCACGCTCGCCAAGCAAACCGGCTTCCGTCGCAACGCCGTCACGTCGGCCTATGAACGGCTGATCGCGGACGGATTTGCCGTAGCAAAGGTCGGCTCCGGCACTTTCGTCGCCGCCCGCATTCCGGCCCGCGTCAACGATACGCGCAAGACAAAGGTCGCCATCGCGACGCCGCAGCAAGGCGACCTAGCCCTCGGCTGCACCCATGTCGATGAAAGGGCCCTGCAGCGCTTCAGGTCGTTTGCCGGGCGACGGATGCGCGCCTTCGGCACCGAACATCTGCACTACGGCGATCCCAGGGGCAGCCGCGAGCTTCGCGCTGCGATCGCCGATCATCTCTTGTCGGCGCGCGGGCTGCGCTGCGATCCGGACCAGATCATGCTGGCGTCGGGCACACAACACAGCCTGCGGATTGTGCTGAGCGCGATCCTCAAGCCCGGCGATCAGGTCTGGTGCGAGGATCCCGGCTATCCCGCTGCGCGCCAGGCGATCGAGCATTGCGGCCAGCGCACCGTCGCGGTGCCGGTTGACGCCTCGGGCATCATCGTGGCCAAGGGCCGAACGCTGGCGCCGTCGGCAGGCGCGGCCTACGTGACGCCATCGCACCAGTTTCCGCTCGGCGTGCAAATGTCGATGCCGCGGCGGCTCGAACTTCTCGACTGGGCCAGGGATGCCGACGCCTTCGTGCTCGAGGACGATTACGACAGCGAGTTCAGGTATGACGGCGCGCCGCTGCTCTCGCTCGCCGGCATCGATCATTTGCGCCGCGTCATCTACATGGGCACCTTTGCAAAGACGCTGTTTCCGGGATTGCGCATCGGCTACTGCGCCCTGCCCGAGCGGCTGATCGGGCCGGTGACGGCCGCCCGCGCTGCGCTCGACCGCTTTCCCGCAACGCTGCTCGAAGGCGCGGTAGCCGACATGCTCAATTCAGGCGCGTTCGCGGCAAACCTGCGCAAGGTGCGCGGGCTGTACCGCGGGGCGCGCGATGCCCTCGCATCTACTCTATCGACAGCGTCGAACGGACAGCTATCGGTGCCGGTACCGTCGCAGGGCCTGCATCTGGTCGCTCGCTTCGATCCGGCGACCGATCCCCTCGTTGCCGCCAAGGCAAAGGCCGAAGCCGGTGTCGCCGGCTGGCTGCTGGCGGAAACCTACCACCGCGCGCGGCCGCTGTCGGGTTTCGTGCTCGGTTTTGCCGGCCATCCGATGCCGCAACTGATCGCATCGGCCGAGCGGCTGGCAAAATCATCGCTGGCCGCCCTGCGTGCAGGCCGCAAGGTGAAGAGCGCGCGATAATCGTTATCCCAAGACGCGTTGTGTCTCTCAGCGCATCACGAACGGATTGGCCGGAACGTCCTTTGCGGTCGAAATCTTTCGAGATATTCGCGGACCGCATCGATGCCGCTCTCGCGCCCGAGCCCCGAATGCTTCATGCCGCCGACGGCATCATGCAATCCGCATCGAATTGTCGACGTCGGTGAAGATGGTCGGCTCGACGAACTGGCCGACCACCCGACCGCTCCGCGACTTCCGGCGCCCTATGAGAATCGCCGCTGCGTCACTAAGCTCACCATCGTCAACAACGTCATGATGGAACCACATGCCCGGCAATCGCAACGTCCTCTATCTCATCATCGGCGCGTTGATCGTCGCGGTCGGGGTGCTCGGCTACAATGTCTATCAAAGCAAGAAAGAGCCGGAAGGGCTGCAGATCAACGTCGGCCCCGACGGGCTGAAGATCAAGACCAAGTGAGGAGCGCCGAATTGCCGAACAAGCCGGCCACGATCGCGCGATGCGCCCTGCCCGCCGGCCTCGTGCTGTGGCTGCTCGCTACGCCCGCGCTGGCGCAACAGTTCTCGCGCGAGCAGGATATCGTCGACCTCAGGCTCGGCCAGCGCGTTCTCGTCGACGACGGCTCCTGCCCCGCCGGACAGATCAAGGAAGTCGCAGGCTCGCAGATGACTACGTCGGGCGTCGTGCGCACCCGGAAATGCATTCCGCGGCTGGGAACCAAGCGACGATAGGTTCAGACCGGTCTCGCTCACCGACATTATAGTCGGCCCCATTTCTCGCCACGTCCTTACAGGCGCCACTTCTGCAGGCTCCGATAAAACGGACACTACGCCAACGCGGTAGTCAAATGCCCGTCGGAACGCTTCCGGCGATCGACCGTTTCTCTTCGCCAGAACAGCGAAATGAGTGGTGTCATGAAGCATAAAACCATTGAAGACATATCAAAGAGGATGGCGGGTATCGACATTGCCATCCTGTCCACCCATACCCAAGGCGGCCAGATTGCAAATCGCCCTATGAGCAATAACGGCGACGTCACATACGACGGAACCTCGTACTATTTTACATTTGAACAGGCGCGAACCGTTGCTGACATACAGGCGAATCCGAAGGTTGCGCTTGGGTTTACCGGTCAAGGCGGAATTTTCTCCGATGCCATCTACGTGGCGGTGGAAGGTATCGCCGAACTTATCCGCGACAAGACCGCCTTCCAGGCTCATTGGAAAAGCGATCTCGATCGCTGGTTCAAGAAGGGCGTCGACACGCCGAACCTCGTCCTGGTCAAGGTAAAGGCAGTGCGTATCGCCTATTGGGACGGTGAAGACGAAGGCGAGGTTGGTGTATGAACCGCCCCGCACGTCCGATGGAGCCATTTCGGCCATAGGCCGCCAATTAGGAACGTACCGCGCGTTGGCGGATTAAGGGTGCCTCAGTTCCATCGACGGGGATCGCCCAATGGCCAAGACCACGAAATCCAGCAGCGCAAACGGCGGGACCGCAACGATCCACGACCAGAAGCTCGAGCGCGGCGAAGGCGGCGAGCTTCACCAGACTGCTTCGGGCAAGGGAGCTGTCCTGACCACGGCCCAGGGTGGGCCGGTTTCCGACGATCAGAACTCCCTGAAAGTCGGCCCGCGCGGACCGACCCTGATCGAGGACTTCCACTTCCGGGAAAAGATATTCCACTTCGACCACGAACGGATTCCCGAACGGGTAGTGCATGCGCGCGGCTATGCGGCGCACGGCTACTTCGAGAACTATAAGTCACTATCCAAGTACACCCGGGCCGACCTGTTCCAGCGCGCCGGCGAAAAGACGCCTGCCTTCGTCCGATTTTCCACCGTCGCCGGAAGCAAGGGATCGGTCGATCTCGCCCGCGACGTCCGGGGCTTCGCCGTGAAGCTCTACACGCAGGAGGGCAACTGGGACATCGTCGGCAACAACATACCGGTTTTCTTCATTCAGGACGCGATCAAGTTTCCGGACCTGATCCACGCGGTGAAGGAAGAGCCTGACTGCGCCTTCCCGCAAGCCCAGTCGGCTCACGATAATTTCTGGGATTTCATCAGCCTCACCCCCGAAAGCATGCATATGGTCATGTGGGTGATGTCCGACCGCGCCATCCCGCGCTCCTTTCGGTTCATGGAAGGTTTCGGCGTCCATACATTCCGGCTGGTGAGCGCGAAGGGCGACTCCACCTTCGTCAAATTCCACTGGAAGCCGAAATTGGGCCTGCAGTCGGTCGTCTGGAACGAGGCCGTCAAGATCAACGGTGCCGATCCCGACTTCCACCGGCGGGATCTCTGGACGGCGATCAAAGCGGGAGACTTCCCGGAATGGGAGTTGCAACTGCAATTGTTCGATCAGGATTTTGCGGACGCGTTCGACTTCGACGTGCTCGATCCGACCAAAATCATCCCAGAGGAAGTTTTGCCGCCGATCCCTGTCGGCCGGCTGGTGCTCGATCGCATGCCCGACAACTTCTTCGCGGAAACCGAACAAGTCGCCTTCATGACCCAGAACGTTCCGCCGGGAATCGATTTCTCCAACGACCCGCTGCTGCAGGGGCGTAATTTCTCTTACCTCGACACCCAGCTCAAGCGGCTGGGGAGCCCCAACTTCACGCACATACCGATCAACGCACCGAAATGTCCGTTCGCGCACTTTCAGCAGGATGGCCACATGGCCATGCGTAATCCGGTGGGACGTGCCAATTATCAGCCGAATTCCTTCGGCGAAGGACCCAGGGAGTTGCCGCAGCGCGGATTCACGCCGTTCGCCGAGGTCGAACAAGGCCCAAAGCGCCGTCTGCGGGCGGAGAGCTTCGCCGATCATTACAGCCAGGCGCGTCAATTCTTCATCAGCCAGACCACGGGCGAGCAGACGCACATCGCAGCCGCCCTCGCGTTCGAGCTGAGCAAGGTTCAGACACCGGTGATCCGGGAGCGCATGGTCTCTCATCTCTTGAATATCCACGAAGGGCTGGCCAACCAGGTCGCCGGCAAACTGGGCTTGCAGAAGATGCCGAAACCGGCGGAAGCCGCCGTACCAACTCGTCAGGATCTCGATCCGTCACCGGCGCTAAGCATCGTCGAGAACGGCCCCGATCGGTTCGAAGGCCGGAAACTGGGAATTCTCGTTTCCGACGGATCGGACGCCGGTCTTCTGGATGCGCTCAAAGGAGCTCTCGACAAGGCGGGCGCCACTTATGAAATCATCGCACCGAAGATCACCGGCGTGGAAGCGAGCGACAGGAGCTGGGTAGTAGCCGATCAGATGATCGATGGAGGACCGTCCGTGCTGTACGACGCGGTGGCCCTCCTGCCGGCGCCGGCGTCGATGGATGACCTGCTGCAGGAGAGTTCGGCCCGCGATTTCGTTGCCGACGCCTTTGCTCACTGCAAGTTCATCGGCTACGTCAAATCTGCCGTGCCGCTATTCGAGAAGGCGGGTGTCGCCGCCACGGATTTCGACGAGGGCTGCATCGCCATCGAAAACGCAAAGGACGCAAAGTCCTTCGTCGCAGGCCTGTCGAAGTTGCGCGTCTGGGAACGCGAACCCAAGGTGAAGATGCCCTCGAAACCGAAGTAAGTCATGAGCTGCCTCGCGCCGGCTTGCGACCTTTTCGAGGGTGTTCAATTCAACGCGCGGCTTTGGCCTCGCGCTACCAGCTGCCAGATTTGGCAGCGATCCGGCGCCAGAGCGCGCTGCGCTCGGCGGCGAACGGTTCAGCGTTGCTGAACAACCCGACGCGGACGCTTTCGTCATAGAACCAGTTGGCCCGGGGTCCCGACCAGATAACCGGCCGCCTTACCGAGCAAATTCTCGTACGGTGCAGCGAAGGCCGGAAACGCCAGCGCGGCAGGCAGCACGCACGAGAACAGGATTTGCCGTGGCTGCATCAGCTCGCTCGCACAAGTTTGTTTATCGGGTTCGATGCCGCAGCACGCGTCGCAGACCGATACCTCCTCGTAGTGAATTTCCTGACTTGACACTCAAGGACCATTTGCATCGCCGCCATCTCGTCCCCGAGCTTTCGTTCAGGTAACGCCGCCACGCGGGATATCTGCGCTGTTGGCATGACACGCTTACTGCAGAGACTGAATGCCGCTTCCAAATGCTTTGACTATCCAGCTTTCCCCGTGGTTTCATTGCACCAAGCAAATAAGGGAGGAAAGACATGTCAAAATCAATCAGCCGATTGACTCGGCGAAACATGCTCAAAGCGTCGGCCGTAGCTGCCGCCACACCCGCGATCATCAGCAGCGCCCACGCGCAGGAGAAGGTGACCTGGAAGGTGCAGGCTCACTGGCCCAAGGCATCCGGGTCTTTCAACGACAGCCTGGGTGTTCTCGCAAAGGAACTCGACGCACGTACCGGCGGCAGCTTCAAGTTGGAGATGTACGGCGCTGGCGAGATCGCCAAGGACCGCGAGATTTACAACATCGTCCGTCGCGGCGTCGTCCCGATGGGTACGATCTCGCCCGCCTATATTCTCGGTGAAGCACAGGCAATGGGCCTGCTTTACGGCGTACCCGGAACGCTGCGCGAGTCCTGGGAAATGATGCACCTGACCAAGAATCTGGGCATCGAAAAAATGGTCAATGACGAGCTGCGCCCCAAGGGCGTGATCATAATGGCCGAGAAGGCCTACCCGACTGAGGTGGTGCTGAAAAAGAAGATCTCTTCCGCGGCCGACCTTGGTTCGCTCAAGATCCGGTCCACCGGTACAATGCTGGAATACCTTGCCGCTGCCGGCTCGTCGCCACAGCAGATTGCCGGCCCCGAGATCTATCAGGCGATCTCGACCGGCGTCGTCGATGGTGCCCATTGGGGCGCGGCGATCGGTGCGCTGTCGATGAAGTTCTGGGAAGTCGCAAAGTTTCACATGAAGCCGGCGCTCGGTTTCGCCAACGACGCCTATATCGTGAATGTTGCCGCACTGGAGAAGCTTCCAGCCGACTTGCGGCTGCAGTTCCTCTCTTTGATCGAAGAGCGCTACTTCCGCCGTTCGGTCGAGTATCTGCATCAGGAAGCCGTCGCCTTGACCACCGGCAAGGCCAAGATGGATGTTGAAGTCGTCCGCTTCCCTGACGATGTCCTGAAGAAGTTCGCCGCAGCCTCCAAGGAAATCCTCAAGAAGGAAACCTCGAAGGGTGAGGTAGCCAACAAGGGTGGCGAGGTCCTTACGAAGCTGATGAGCGATCTCGGCTACGTTTAAGACACGGTTTGCGCCGGCCGGAGACGCCGGCCGGCGCAGCCTTCCACATTTCGAGCGTTGCACGCGGCGAGGAAGGCATTGACCTCCCTGTGTCGTTGAAGAACGGATGACCAGGATGATGAATCTAGCCAGGGCGATCACGCGGCTGAATGTGGGGATCGCCCATATCGCCGCGTGGCTGATCGCGCCGATATTCTTGCTGCTGATGGCCGACGTGATCATGCGGTACGTGGTTGGCAGTGCGGCCATCTGGACCGCCGAGTTCGCGCAACTGATCTTCGGCGTCTATGCGGTGATCGCCGGCGGCTATCTCCTCGTGGAGCGCGCGCATGTCAACGTCGACATCATCTATGGGCGTTTCAGCAGACAGACGAAGGCGAAAGTAGATCTCGCGACCTCGTTTCTGTTCTTCATCTTTCTTGCCGTGCTGATATGGCAGGGCACCGACATGGCCTGGGAGTCCGCGGCCAAGCTGGAGACCTCTTCCAGCATCTGGAATCCGCATATCTGGCCGGTCAAGCTGGCGATCCCGATCGCCGGCGTCCTATTGCTGCTGCAAGGTTTCGTGCGGATCGCCTCGGACGTTCGCACGGTCATGGGACTGCAGAACGATCCTGACACGTTTGGCAAACAGGCTGCCAACGAATCCTCTCATTGATCGGGCCATCCATCGTGTCTGTCGAAATCCTCACCATCCTGTTCTTCGGCTCGCTGCTCTTCTTTCTGTTCATCGGCACTCCGCTCGTTTTCACGCTCGGCGGCATCTCGGTCGTCTTTCTCTACTTCACGATGGGTCCGGTGGGATTCTATCTGGTCGCGTCCAAGTTCTGGGACTCGATGACCAGCTTCACGCTGATCGCCATCCCGATGTATGTGTATATGGCGATGTTGCTCGAGAAATCCGGCGTCGCGCAAGACCTGTACCGGATGATGCACGTATGGTTTGGCGCCATTCGCGGCGGGCTCGCGATCGGAACTGTCGCGATCTGCGCAATCTTCGCGGCGATGAGTGGAATTAGCGGCGCCGCAGTCGTGACAATGGGTACGATCGCGTTGCCGCGAATGCTCGAGCGCGGTTACGACAAGCGGCTGGCGGTCGGCGCAATCAACTGCGGCGGCGGTTGGGGCATCCTGATCCCGCCATCGATCCTCATGGTCCTGTATGCGCTGCTGACGGAAGTCTCCGTCGGAAGACTGTTCGCATCGGGCATCGGCCCCGGCATCCTGCTGTTCGTCCTGGTCTCGATCTATATCTTCGTGCGTGCGTGGCTGCAGCCGTCGCTTGCGCCGGCACTGCCGATCGAAGAACGCGGCGACTGGGCTTTGAAGTTGAGTTCCCTGAAGGCGGTTTTCCTGCCGCTCTTCATCGTCTTTCTGGTGCTGGGTGCGATCTTTGGCGGCTTCGCGACGCCGACGGAGGCTGCCGCACTGGGCGTGTTCGGCGCGCTTGTCGCTTCGGCGGTCCATCGCAAGCTTTCGATGAACGTGCTTTCAGACGCGGCGATGCAGACCTTGCGACTGACCGCCTTGATCATGTGGATCCTGTTCGCAGCGCACGCCTTCTCCACCGCCTACACCACGCTCGGCGCGAACGAACTGATGAACCACTTGATGTCGCTAATTCCCGGCGGTCAGTGGGGTGCGCTTGCTTTCATGCTCTTCGTGCTGCTGCTGCTCGGCATGGTCCTCGACCCGGTCGGCATTATGTTGATTACCCTGCCCGTCTTCCTGCCCGTGGTGCAGTCTTATGGATGGGATCCAATCTGGTTCGGAGTAATCTTCATCATCATGATGGAGATCGGCTACATGACGCCTCCGTTTGGATTCAACCTATTCTACTTGAAGGCAGTGGCGCCGCCCGAAGTGACGATGAGCGATATCTACTGGTCGGTAATACCCTACGTGCTCGTGACGTTCGTCGGCGTACTGATCTTGATCATCTTCCCTGAAATCGCGCTGTATTTCCCCAACCTTTTCTTTGGAATAGCGAAATAGTGCGGCGCCGTCGGGATGTATCCCTGACGGACGCCAGCATCGCTCAGAAGATTGGGGCCGCGGTTGGTCGACCGCGGCTACTGGCTCGTCGCCGGATCGAACATGCACTGCAGCGTCGGTTTGGCGATCTTGGTGAAGGTCGGACCGATCTCGGACTGCTTGGACGCCGGTACCCAGGCCGACTCGATCGTCGGCACACCGGTTTCGCTGATGCCGCGCAGCAAGGCTTCACGCAGATCGGCATCTTCGACGGTCGCCGCCGCATAGTCGTGGAGACAACTGCAAACGCTCTCGGGGTGCGCCCAGCGGCCGATCATATGGGGCGCACACTGCCGTACGAACTCGCCGCGCGGATCTGGAGCCTTGAAGAGGGAACGGAACGACGTCTGCGGCGGCTGCACCTGCACTTGTGCCTGGGCCGAACTGCCGAAAAACAAGGCCGCCAGGATGGCTGCGGTACCAGTGCGTGCAAACATGCAGAGTCCTTATCGGCAATTTTCCCGAGAACGATCCGCCACGCTTACTTTGTTGCCACGAGTATCTGCCGATGTGCCGGATTCGCAAGCTGTGAACCGTTATAGGCGAAAGTTCCGGCACCCGGCAGCTCGTTATCCGACGAACCAGCCATCGAAGGACCAGCCAGAATGAAGGCGAAGGCGAGGATCAAACTGGTGGTCCGCATGGCAGTCTCCGGTTCCGTGCCGGCGTCGCCGCCGTTTCGTTGGTAACCAGATAGCCCTCGGGTGTTTCCGGACATCTACGCCAAAACGGAAAATGGTTTCGTGAAACAAGGCAATTGTTTCGTCGGTCCGGGCGGACGAAATATTGGCGCGAAAAACCCAATGAATTCAGCTCGCGAACTATGACCAACAGAATGGGCATCTTCGAGCCGGACGTCAGCTTCTTAACGGTTTGCGGCGTATCAAGGCGCCCGAAAAGGATGGCGGCAGGGTGAACCGAAGCGGCATCCGGGCCGACTCAGTCGAACTCCGTGCAACCTTCCGCGTGCTTGCGCGTTCTGAAAATTCCTCAACAAAGGATCGCAGTCGTGGGCAATGGCAACATCGATGTTGGCAGTGAATCCCTGACCCGCAAACCCGGCCAGCCGACGGTAGAAAATTCTATCGGCGCTTCCGAACGGCGGATCGACTCTTCCCTGAAGACAGGCCGAGAAGGCACGTCCTCAGGCCTTTGTGGCGCCATGTCGCAGCAAGGCGGCGAATTTCGCGGCAACGTATCCGCGCCGCAGAAATTTCTCCACCTGGTCGGATGCCGCGACCGCAAGGCCTCGCAAGCTTCGGAGACCAGCCAATACCCCAATCGCGTCAAACCGGTAAGGCCTGGATCCCGAACTTGATCAGGATCGGCTTTACTGAATGAATTCACCGCATTTCTGAACCGCGGCATCGGCCGTGCCCCAGGGCATGATCGGCACCGATGAGGTCGAGTTCTTCGGCGAACCCTCGATCAGCCTGTCCGAATAGACCATGTAGACCAGCACGTTGCGCTTGGCGTCGCAGCCGCGAACGATCTGCATCTTCTTGAAGAACATCGAGCGGCGCTGGCGGAACATGTCGTCGCCCTGCTCCATCTTGTGCTTGAAGCGGATCGGCGCGATCTGCCGGCAGGCCAGCGAAATATCCGATATCTCCTCGGCCAGACCCAGCCAGCCCTTGAAGCCCCCCTTCTCCGGAACCGTGAAATGACAGGCCACACCGTCCACTTCAGGGTCGTCGACGGCATAGGTGGCGAGCTTGTCGTTCGGGCTCAGCCACTTGAACACGGTCGAGCGGCGGAAAATCAGGTCGGGCTCATCGGCAGCCGAGGCCGGGCCTGCCTGCCACAGCGTCAACGCCGATATCACCAAGGCCAGACTTCCCCACTTCTTGTTACGCTTGACGATGGCCGTGGATGTCATTGATTTCTCCGCTGAAGGACACCCCTTCTATGTAGTGAAGGATGGCGCTGCAGGAAGGCCGCAAAGACCGCAGTACCGCCTTATAGAGGGTGTCATTTCAAGCAGGGGCATTTAACGGAATGTGAGGCTTTTCTGCTACGATCAGGGCGAAAAGCGCTGAAATTATAAGGCTTACGCTGGCGAACGCGCTTCCCGTCTGCGACAACAAACGAGTATCTGGAATTAGGAATATGCGCGTGAGCGGGCAGCGATTTTTCAGTGCGGGTATCGCGGGCGCAAACCTTTCTGGCCGACGTTTTTGGCAGGTCGCCATCCTGTCGGGAGCCTGCACCATCGCCTTCGCGCCACGGGCGGATGCCGCCCTTTTCTACTGGCAGGATAACGATCCCGGCTATTACCGGCCGATGCTCCCGGCACAGCCGCGCAAGCCGAAGACCCGCAAGCCGGCCGCCAAGAGCGAGGCGGCGCGCAAGGAGACCGGCGCCAAGCCGCACGGGCCGCTGATCATTGCCGTCTCGATCGAGCAGCAAAAGATGCGCGTCTACGACAGCAACGGGTTGTTCGCCGAAAGCCCGATATCGACGGGTATGAAGGGGCATTCGACCCCGATGGGCGTGTTCAGCATCATTCAGAAGAACAAGATGCACCGCTCCAATATCTACAGCGGCGCGCCGATGCCTTACATGCAGCGCCTCACCTGGTCGGGCATCGCGCTGCATGCCGGGGTGCTGCCGGGCTATCCGGCGTCGCATGGCTGCATACGCATGCCGACGGCGTTTGCCGTGAAGATGTGGAACTGGACCAGGATGGGCGCGCGCGTCATCATCACGCCCGGCGCAATCATGCCAGCCACCGTCTCGCATCCCTTGCTGATGGCACAGAAGGTGGTGCCGCAGCCGTTGATCGCCGACGACCCAAAGACGGACGCGCCAGCGATCAAGGGCGACAAGGGAGCGGACGCAGGCGACGTGGCCAAGACCATGAATGCGCACGCGAGCCTCGATCTGCGATCGACCATCGGACACGCGCGCACGCAAGCGCATACCGCGGATGCGACCAGCGCGGTGCCGGCGGCCGGCGGTCAGATGACGATGTCCGATGCCATGCCGTCCGCCGCAGGTGTGAACGCACAGGCACTGGTATCCGAACCGGTCAATGCGGAGGCCGGAAAAAGCGAGGCCGCACGAAACGATGGCACCGCCGCCGCGGCGAAGACCGACAATCCCGCAGCGGAGGCTACGAAAATAGAGGCTCCGACGGTCGAGGAGACCAAGGCTCCTGACACCAAGGCTCCTGACACCAAGGCTTCTGATACCAAGGCTTCCGAAGTCACGCCTGCCGTAAAGTCCGACACCGTGGCCACTACGCCGGCCATTGCGCCCGACGTGAAAAAAGACCCAGCGCGGCTGCCCGGCGCCGAGAAGGCGGCGGCCGCAAAGCCCGAACCGCCGCGCCGTCCGGGCCGGATCGCGGTGTTCGTCAGCCGCAAGGATTCAAAACTCTACGTTCGCGAGAGCTTCAAGCCGCAGTTCAGCGTGCCCGTGACGATCGCACCTGGCGACCGGCCGCTGGGCACGCATGTGTTCACCGCCGAAACCGACAAGACCGATCCCAACCTGTTGCGCTGGTCCGTCGTCTCGCTTCCGGTCGCGGCTCGCAGCGCGGCACGGATCGACGACGAGCGCGCCGCGCGCCGCCAGATCGCCGGCGGCATGCTCACCGAAACAAGGCCGCTGTCGCAACCCAACAGCCCCGCCGAGGCACTCGACCGTATCAGCATCCCGCAGGATGCGATGACACGTATTGCCGAGGTGCTGACCACAGGCGGTTCGATCGTGGTGTCGGATCTCGGCATCGCCCAGGGCGGCGAAACCGGCGAAGGCACCGATTTCATCGTCCCGCTTCGGTAACACCACCCATAACAGCTTGTTGAGCGGCAACGGATCGTCTGCTGCGCTATGCTGCAGCGAACAATGTAGCCGAGGCTTTGATGATCGACCGCAGGACCGTAATGATGGCGGCGCTCGCCGCCGTGCCAGGCATAAGCGCGAGCAGGCACGCCGTGGCCCAGACGGGCATGAGCCGCATCACCGCTTACGCATTTTCGTTTCCGGGGCTGGCAGGCGGCGATATCAGGCTCGCCGAATTCTCCGGCCGTCCGATTCTGATCGTCAACACCGCTTCGCTTTGTGGCTTCACGCCACAATATGGCGGCCTGCAGCAATTGTGGACCGAGTTCAAAGGCCGCGACCTGATGATCATCGGTATCCCCTCCAACGATTTCGGCGGTCAGGAGCCAGGCGGGGCGACCGAAATCACCGCGACCGCGCAGAGTCATCACGTCACCTTTCCGATCGCGGCCAAGGCGGTCGTAAAGGGGCCGAACGCGCATCCGTTCTACAAATGGGCAGCCGAGGCGCGGCCGAAGGATGTTCCCAGGTGGAACTTCCACAAATACCTGATCGGGCGGGACGGCTACATCGCCGACGTATTCCCGGAATCGGTCGCACCGGAGGATACAAGGGTCAAGACAGCCATCGCGCGGGCGCTGACACAGAATGTTTCCGAGCGCAGCGGATAGCGGCTCGCGCAGCGAACGCGTCAAAAACGACACATCTCCACATTAACCGGTTCGGCAGCCGCCGGGGGCGGCGACAGCCGTTGCCTTGGCGCGCGCGCTCCAACTAGGGTACTATGAATCAGGGGCAGGATGCAGACCGGACGATGGTGCGACCATGACCGGGAGCGGGATCAGAATTCGGGGAAAACAAGATGCGTGTTGCAGCAGGGTTGATCTTTGCAGGCGCGGTTTCGCTGTTGGCATCGACTGCGGCGTGGTCGCAGTCACCACCCACCAAAGGCGCCACGGCGGCGCCACAGGCCACTCCGGCCGCTGTCCCCGCCCCAGCCCCGGCGGCAGCGCCCGCGCGGACCCGGCCGCCCTGCAACAATCCCGACGCACTCGGCATCGGCCGCACCGTCGAGATCGACACCACCGGCGGCCCCGGCTTCGGCTTCGAGCATTTCAAGGAGCTCGACTTCCTGCGCGACAAGGAAGTGGTGCTGACTTTCGACGACGGCCCATGGCCAGTGAACACGCCTGCCGTGCTGAAGACGCTCGCGGATGAATGCACCACCGGCATCTTCTTTCCGATCGGCAAGCACGCCACCTACTATCCCGAAATTCTCAGGCAGGTGATGGCGGCCGGTCATTCGGTCGGTTCGCACACGTGGTCGCATGCGGCGCTCGTCAACAAGAAGCTGACCGAGCAGCAGCGCAAGGATGAAATCGAAAAAGGCTTCAGCGCGGTGAAGTGGGCCCTCGGCGGCAAGGCGCCGGCGCCGTTCTTCCGCTTCCCGGCGCTGCAGCATCCGCCCGAGATGGTGACCTATCTCGGCAGCCGCAACATCGGCATCTTCTCTTGCGACCTCGACTCGTTCGACTTCAAGGCGCGCAACGCGCAGACCATCGTCGACACCGTGATGCGCAAGGTCGACAAGAACGGCAAGGGCATCATCCTGATGCACGACTTCCAGAAGCACACGGCGGAAGCCCTGCCCGAGCTTCTGAGGAAGCTAAAGGCCGGCGGCTACAAGGTGGTCGCGATGCGCGCCAAGGCGCCGGTGGAGACCCTCGCGCAATATGACGAAGACATCGTCAAGGACCTGAAGCTCCCCACTGTGAGCTCGCGGCCGGTGTCCAGCGTCGTGCAGACGATTTCGGAATAGCGCGGCGCGACACAGGCCCGTGGCGGCGTTACGCATCGAAGGCTACGTCATCGTCTCCGCGGACGGCATGCTGGCCGACGCCCGCAACGCCATGCCGGACGAATTGAAGTTCGAGGGCGACAAGGCGTTCTTCACCGCCGCTCTCGACCGCGCCGACCTGATCCTGCATGGCCGCAACTCCTACGAGGACCAGCCGAACTCGCCGCAACGCAAACGGGTCATTCTGACACGGAAGATCGAGGCGATCGCGCCCGATCCGGCCAATCCGAAATCAACGCTGTGGAATCCTGCCGGCGCGTCCTTCGAAGCAGCCTGCCGTCATGCCGGCGTGGATGCCGGCACCCTCGCCGTGATCGGCGGCCCCGGCGTCTTCGGCATGTTCATGGATCGCTACGACGTGTTCTGGCTCTCGGTTGCGCCGCACGTGCGGGTACCCGGCGGTGAGCCATGCTTTCCCGGCGTCCCTGCCCGTTCGCCGCAGGACGTTCTTGCCAGCCATGGCTTGCGCGCCGGAGAGGTGCGGCTGCTCGATGCCGCACATGACGTCACGGTCACGCCTTGGCGGCGCAGCCCGTAGGTAACCTTTAACGTCGATCCAGAGGTGCTCGTTTGACCAAGCGACGACCTTGTCATCCACGGCTACTGCCGTTGTGGTTGCGACCTTACTGACCAGATGATGACGACCAACGCATTTGGCGCGTCGCGAAAATGGGAGATACCCTCCCTTGACAAACTCGGGTTCTTAAGCGGGAATGTCGGTGCAGCTAGGGGACGTCAGACTCACAGCGCAAGAAAACGCAACGAAAAAACCCAAAAACCCCACCAAAAAACAAACCGCTAAAAAAGTGTCGGCTTCCCAGATCGGAACGACCCGGTAGTGACGATTCAACGTCCTCCGGGTTCGTAAGGCGGGGGTCATTACAGGTCGAAACACGACCAACCTCGCCGTAATTTTAACCGGGGAGGGAATCATGCGGATAATCTTGAAATTTGCTGGGTTAGCGATCGCTTCGGTGATGGCGTTGGGTATCCCGACGGCCTCTGCCCAAGACAAAAAAGTGCGTATTCAGATGCAGTCGAACTTCGCATCGACGCTTGCGCTGCTCGGACCGAACGCGAAGTTTACGGTCGACCAGATCAACAAGGTCTCGGGCGGTTCGATCGACATTAAGTTCTTCGAGCCGGGCGCACTGGTACCGCCGGCGCAGGCATTCGACGCAGTCTCGTCCGGGGCGCTCGACGCGGCGTGGGCGACGCCAGGCTTCTGGACCGGCAAGGACATCGCCTTTGCGGTGTACTCGACCGTTCCGTTCGGTCCGGGCATGGGGGAATACCTCGCCTGGATGAAGGAGGGCGGCGGCGAGAAAATGCTGCAGGAGCTCTACGGCAAATACAACATCCACTCCGTGATTTGCCATCTTATCCCGCCCGAAGCGTCGGGTTGGTTTCGCAAGGAGATCAGCACACTGGCTGATCTGAAGGGGCTCAAGATGCGCTTCTTCGGGTTGGGTGCGAACGTGATGCAAAATCTCGGCGTATCGACCCAGTTGCTTCAGGCCGGCGAAATTTTCCAGGCGCTCCAGCTCGGCACCATCGACGCCACCGAATTTTCAATGCCGGTGATGGATCTCAGCCTCGGTTTCCACCAGGTCGCGAAGTTCTACTACTTCCCGGGCTGGCACCAGCAGGCGACGTTCGGCGACCTCATCATCAACAAGGCAAAGTGGGATTCGCTTTCGCCGACCCAGAAGGCGCAGGTCGAAGCGGCCTGCGACCAGACCGTGCTGAAGGGCATCAGCGTCGGCGAGTCGGTGCAGCCGAAGGCGATGAAGGATATCGAGGGCAAGGGCGTCAAGCTGATGACCTGGTCCCCCGAATTCCTGGCAGCTTTCGAAAAGGAGTGGAAGGTGGTTGCCGCGGAGCAGGCCACCAAGAGCCCAGAGTTCAAGAAGGCCTGGGACTCGCTCAACGCATTCCGCGAAGAGTACAAAATCTGGCGCGAACGCGGCTACCTGAAATAGCCGTATCGACGGAGCGCGGTCGCTGGCTGGCTGCCGCGCTCCTGCGCGTCTTGCAGGCCTGAGCCTTCAGGCGGCGACGACCGCGCCTGAGGCTTTCGGCAGCGAATTCCGGCCGCACACCATTGGCGAACAGGACAATTCGATGGAAACAATGCTTGCCGTCTCCCAGGGCATCGACCGGACTTTGCAGCGGATCGCCAGTCTTTTCGGCTGGCTGTTCATCGCGCTTGTTGTCGTGATTTGCTGGGACGTAATCACCCGGAAGATGGGCTTTCAGCTACCCGGGTTCGGCTCGACGCCGATCCAGGAACTGGAATGGCACCTGCACGGCATGCTGTTCCTGTTCTGGCTGGGTTACGCCTATGTGCGCAACGTGCATGTGCGCATCGACGTGTTCACCGGCCACCTGCCCTGGCGCCGGCAGGCCTGGCTGGAAATCCTTGGCATCGGTATCTTTGCAATCCCCTACAGTGCGCTCGCGACCTATTATTCGTGGTCGTTCGTCGTGGTGTCGTATCTGCAGAACGAGAGTTCCGACGCGCCGAACGGACTGAGCCACCGCTGGATCATCAAGGGTTGCCTGTTCCTCGGCCTGGTCCTGCTCGACTTTGCAATCCTTTCGGTACTTTTGCGCAAGCTCGTCGGCCTGTTCGGACCGCCGCGCCTCGCGGAGGCCGCCGGCGCGCCGGCTGCAATTCAGTCGAACCGCTAGGGGGTTATCATGGAATGGGTTGGCGATCACCTCGCGATCCTGATGTTCCTCGTGCTCACGGTAATCATGTTCGTGGGCTATCCGGTCGCGTTCGTTCTGGGCGGCGTTGCCCTGGCATTCGGCGCCCTCGGTATCGTATTCGAAGTGTTTCGGCCGGCCCAGTTCGGCAGCCTGATGCCGCGCATCTTCGGTCAGGCGGTGCAGAATCCAGTCCTGATCGCGGTACCGATGTTCGTCTTCATGGGGACGATTCTGGAAAAATCGGGCGTCGCCGACGAACTCCTGAAGGCGCTGCAGGTACTCACGCGCCGCATCCCCGGCGGTCTTGCGATGTCGGTGACCCTGATGGGTACCATCATGGCGGCGACCACGGGCATTGTCGGCGCTTCGGTCATCATGCTGACGCTGATCGCCCTACCGACCATGCTGGCCGCCGGCTACTCCAAGGAGCTTTCCGTCGGCACCATCGCCTCGGCCGGAACGTTGGGCATCCTGATCCCGCCCAGCATCATGCTGGTGATCATGGGCGACCTGCTGACGATCTCGGTCGGCACATTGTTCACCGCCGCGATCATTCCGGGACTCGCGCTCTCGATGCTGTATCTCGTCTACCAGGGCATCCTGGCGTTCGCAAAACCGCATCTGGCGCCGCCGCTCCATGTCGACATCGGTCCAAAGTCGAGCGGCGAGATGTTGCGCATGGTGCTGCGCAGCTTCCTGCCGCCGGCCGCGCTGATCTTCGTCGTGCTCGGCTCGATCTTCGGCGGCTTCGCGACGCCGACCGAAGCGGGCGGCACCGGCTCGGCCGGAGCGCTGGCGCTGGCGGCCTGGAACAAGCGTCTCAACATGAAGATGCTCAAGGAGGTAATCGAAAGCTCGGCGCTCACCAACGCGCTGGTGTTCTTCATCATCTTCGGCGCCACGCTGTTCTCCTTCGTGTTCCGTGCGCTTGGCGGCGACGATCTGGTGGTGGAAATCCTCCATGGCCTCGGCATCAACACCGGCTGGGAGATCATGATCTTTGTGATGGCGCTGGTGTTCATCATGGGGTTCTTCTTCGACTGGCTGGAAATCTGCCTGATCGTCCTGCCGATTTTCGCGCCGATCCTCTCCAAGCTCAGCTTTGAGCCGCATCTGGCGACCAACAAGGATTTCATGCTGTGGTTCACCATCCTGGTGGCGGTCAACCTGCAATCGGCGTTCCTCACGCCGCCGTTCGGCTTTGCCCTGTTCTACATGAAGGGCACGGTCCCGCCGTCGGTGACGATGCAGCATATCTATCGCGGCATCATCCCGTTCGTCATGCTGCAGCTCCTGGCAGTGGCGTTTTGCCTGATCTTTCCGGAGATCGTGCTCTGGCTGCCCCGGCGCTTCGGATTCCTCGACTGAAGGGCTAATAACCGGCGCCGGTGGTAGGCCGCGAACGCGGCCTACCGATGGAATGCGGATGGAATAGTTGGACTACATGTCCGCATAGGACGGCTCGTTGGGCCGCGGTCCGCGGCCGTAGCCTACGATCATGAACAGCGCACCGACAATCGACAGATTCTTCAGGGCGTCGATCAGCGTCCTGGCGTTCTCGGGCGCCGCCTGATTCCAGAAATCATGGAAATAGAAAGTGGCAGCCAGCACGAAAATGATCAGCAGGATCGCAAAGAAACGCGCACCGAAATTCACCGCGATCATCAGGCCTGCCAGGATCTCGAAGCCGCCGACCGCCAGCGCCAGAATCTGCGGCATCGGCATGCCGACCATGGTCTCGAGCTGCGACGTGTAGGGCGCAAGCATTGCGGGGATGGTCACCTTGGTCGCAATGAAGTCCGCCGTCTGCTGAACCGCAAAGAGCTTGGTTGCTCCCGTGTACATGAAGAGCACGGCGAACAATACTCGCCCGAAGGTAACAAACGCTGGCATGGGATCGGCCTCACTGAATGGCAATGCAGGATATCGCGGCAAGATATCGCGGGCGGCAAAACGATTATGGTCGTTTCACCTCCGCATTTCAAACGCTCAAATCGAAACCACCCGCGCAGGCACCTGCGCAGTCCCAACCAGACCTTCTGATAGAAGCAGAACCAAGGCCCTTTTTTGGCCATCGCGCCTGCGAGCGCAGGCGGATTGCGCCGAGGAACACGCCAGGGTCCTGATCCGGTTAGAGAGAAATCTATCCGAACAACGTTGGCTGCTGACGTCCCCGCTCCTGGGCTTCGACGGCGGCAACCGCGGTCATGTTGAGCACGCCGCGCGCGGTCACCCCCGGGGTGAGGATATGCGCCGGACGCGCCGGCCCGATCAGGATCGGCCCCACCGGCAGCGCGTCCGCCAGCGTCTTGATCATCTGATAGGCGACGTTGGCGGTATCGAGGGTCGGCATGATCAGGATGTTGGCATCGCCTTCCAGCTTCGAGTGCGGCAGCACAAGCTTTCGCGCGGTCGCCGAGAGCGCGGTGTCGCCCTGCATCTCGCCGTCGGCCTCGATCTCCGGATGCTTTTCCTTCAACAACGCGGTGGCGCGGCGCATCTTGCGCGAGGAATCGGTATCGTAGCTGCCGAAGTCGGAATGTGACACGAAGGCGACGCGCGGCTTCATGTTGAACCGCTGCACATGGATCGCCGCGAGCGACGCTACCTCGGCAAGTTCCTCGGCGCTCGGGTTCGGCCGCACCTGCGTATCCGCGATGAAATAAGTACCCTTGGTGGTGATCATCATCGAAAGCGCCGCGAAGTCGCTGACACCCGGCAGGAAACCGACGATCTCCCGAACATGGCGCAGATGACTCATGTAGCGGCCTTCAACGCCGCAGATCATCGCGTCGGCCTCGCCACGTACCACCGCGAGCGCGGCGATCACAGTGGCGGTGGTGCGAACGACGGTCCGTGCCGCCTCGGGCGTAACGCCGCGCCGTCCGGCGACGTCGATATAGGTCTGCACATAGGAGCGGTAGCGCGGATCATCCTCGGGATTGATGAGGTCGAAATCCTTGCCGGCCGTGATCGACAGGCCGAACCGCTTGAGCCTGGCCTCCACGACTGAAGGGCGCCCGACCAGGATCGGTCGCGCCAGTTTCTCCTCGAGCACGACCTGCGTGGCGCGCAGCACGCGCTCGTCCTCGCCCTCGGCGTAGATCACGCGAACCGGCTGGGTCTTGGCCTTGGCGAACACGGGCTTCATGACGAGGCCGGAGCGAAACGCGAAGCGCTCCAGCAGCGCGGTGTACTCGTCGAAATTCTTGATCGGGCGCGTTGCCACGCCTGACTCCATCGCGGCCTTTGCCACCGCCGGCGCGATGCGCAGGATCAGCCGCGGATCGAACGGGCTCGGGATCAGCGAGCCCGTTCCAAAGCCCTGCGTCTCTCCGCTGTCGAACCCCTGCGCCACCGCGTCCGACGGCGGATCGCGCGCGAGTTGCGCGATGGCGTCGACGGCGGCGTGCTTCATTTCCTCGTTGATTCCGGTAGCGCCGACATCGAGTGCGCCGCGAAAGATGAACGGAAAACACAGCACATTATTGACCTGGTTCGGGAAGTCGGAGCGTCCCGTACAGATCATCGCATCGGGGCGCGCCTTGCGCGCCTCGTCGGGCATGATTTCCGGATTGGGATTGGCCAACGCCATCACCAGCGGATGGTCCGCCATCGCCTTGACCATCTCCGGCTTCAATACGTTGGGCGCGGACAGCCCGAGGAAGATATCCGCACCGCCGATCACATCCGCCAGCACGCGCGCGCTGGTTTTCTGCGCGTAGACCGCCTTCCAGCGGTCCATCAGGGTGTTGCGGCCTTCATGCACCACGCCGTCGATGTCGCAGACCCAGATGTTCTTGCGCTGCGCGCCGAGCGAAACGAGGAGATTGAGGCACGCGATCGCGGCGGCGCCTGCGCCGGAGCAGACGATCTTGACGTCGGGCAGCTTCTTGCCGTTCAGCAGCAGCGCGTTGGTGATCGCGGCGCCGACGATGATGGCGGTGCCATGCTGGTCGTCGTGAAAGACCGGAATCTTCATGCGCGCCTTGAGCTGCGCCTCGATCTCGAAGCATTCCGGCCCCTTGATGTCCTCGAGGTTGATGCCGCCGAAAGTCGGCTCCAGCGCCGCCACGGTCTCGACCACGCGCTCGATAGTATCGGCGGCGATTTCGATATCGAACACGTCGATCCCGGCGAATTTCTTGAACAGGACCGCCTTGCCCTCCATCACGGGCTTCGACGCCAGCGGACCGATATTGCCGAGCCCGAGGACAGCGGTGCCGTTCGAGACCACCGCGACCAGATTGGCCCGCGCGGTCAGCGACGCCGCTTCAGCCGGATTGTTGGCGATTTCGGTGCAGGCCGCCGCCACGCCGGGCGAATAGGCCAGCGCGAGGTCGCGCTGGTTGGCGAGCGGCTTGGTCGCCTGGATCTCGAGTTTACCCGGCCGCGGCAGCCGGTGATAGGCCAGCGCCGCGGAGCGGAGATCTTCGGAATAGGACGACATGCATTCCCCCCCGCGGGCTTCGACCGCCCCCGACTTTACCCTCAGTGGCGGCTCTTCTTAGCTTTGCGGCAGATTGAGCCGGATGTGAAGCTCGCGCAACTGCTTGGTCGTCACCTCCGACGGAGCGCCCATCAAGAGGTCCACGGCCTGCTGGTTCATCGGAAACAGCGAGATTTCGCGCAGGTTCGTCGTACCGCAGAGCAACATCACGATGCGGTCGACACCGGCCGCCATGCCGCCATGCGGCGGGGCGCCGTACTGGAACGCGCGGTACATGCCGCCGAAACGCTCGACGACATCCTTCTCGCCATAGCCCGCGATCTCGAACGCCTTCACCATCGCTTCCGGCTTGTGATTCCGGATGCCGCCGGAGGCGATCTCGTAGCCGTTGCAGGTGATGTCGTACTGGAACGCCTTGATGGTCAGCGGGTCCTGCGTCTGCAATGCGTCGAGGCCGCCCTGAGGCATCGAGAACGGGTTGTGCGAGAAGTCGACCTGCTTGGCTTCCTCGTTGTACTCGTACATCGGAAAGTCGACGATCCAGGCCAGTTCGAACCGTTCCTTGTCGATCAGGTTCAATTCCTCAGCCACCTTGGTGCGGGCAAGGCCTGAGAACTTCCAGAATTTCTCCGGGTCGCCGGCGACGAAGAAGGCGGCATCGCCCTCCTTGACGCCGAGTTGGGCACGGATCGCAGCCGTCCGCTCCGCGCCGATGTTGTTGGCGAGGGGACCAGCACCCTCGCCGCCCTCGCGCCACATGATGTAGCCGAGACCCGGCTGGCCTTCGCCCTGCGCCCAGGAGTTCATGCGGTCGCAGAACGCGCGCGATCCGCCGCCCGTGCCCGGGATCGCCCAGACCTGGTTCTTCGGGTCTTCCAGCATGCGCGCGAACACCTTGAAGCCGGAGCCGCGGAAGTGTTCGGACACGTCCTGCATCACGATCGGGTTGCGCAGGTCAGGCTTGTCGCTGCCGTATTTCTTCAGCGCTTCGGCAAAGGGAATCCGCGGCCAGCCTTTTGTCACCGGCTTGCCCTTGGCAAATTCCTCGAACACGCCCGTGATCACGGGCTCTACCGCCGCGAAAACATCATCCTGCTCGACGAAGCTCATCTCGAGGTCGAGCTGATAGAACTCGCCCGGCAAGCGGTCGGCGCGCGGGTCTTCGTCGCGGAAACACGGCGCGATCTGGAAGTAGCGGTCGAAGCCACTCATCATCAGCAGCTGCTTGTACTGCTGCGGCGCCTGCGGCAGCGCGTAGAATTTTCCGGGATGGATCCGCGACGGCACCAGGAAGTCCCGCGCCCCCTCCGGCGAGGACGCCGTCAGGATCGGGGTCTGGAATTCGAAGAAGCCCTGCTCCTTCATCCGCTTGCGCATGGAATCGACGATGGCACCGCGAGTCATGATGTTCTGGTGCAGCTTCTCGCGACGAAGGTCGAGGAAGCGGTACTTGAGCCTTATGTCTTCGGGATATTCCTGCTCGCCGAACACCGGCAGCGGCAGCTCGGCCGCAGGCCCCAGCACCTCGATCTCGCTGACATAGACTTCCACGGCACCGGTCGGCAGTTCCGGGTTGTCGGTGCCCTCGGGGCGCCTGCGGACCTTGCCGTCGATCCGCACCACCCATTCCGAGCGGAACTTCTCGACTTCCTTGAACGCCGGCGAATCCGGGTCGGCGACGCATTGGGTGATGCCGTAATGGTCGCGCAAATCGATGAACAGCACGCCGCCATGGTCGCGGATACGATGGCACCAGCCGGAAAGGCGGGCAGTTTGCCCGATGTCGCTGGCACGGAGCGCGCCGCATGTATGTGACCGGTAGCGATGCATGGAAATCCCAAAAAACTGATGTCGGAGGGCAGAATCGGAGGCAAAAGCACGTCCGAAGGTGCGGAGGGTTTACCCGACGCAGGCCTGAGCGGCAACCAATGGCGCGGCCTGTTTTGGGGTCCAGGCACGACATTTCAGCCCAACGAGGCCGAACCGTTTGCCTATTCCGGAGCCGCGCCTATCTTTGGGTCATGACCGTCCATTTCCCGTTCCAGAACACCTATGCGGCGCTGCCTGCGAGCTTTTTCGCCCGGGTCGCCCCGACCCCGGTTGCAAGCCCCCGGCTGATCAAGCTGAACCGGGCGCTCGCCGTCCATCTCGGCCTCGATCCGGACCTGCTGGAGAGCCCGGAAGGGGCTGAAATCCTTGCCGGAAAGCGCCTCCCCGATGGGGCCGATCCGATCGCGATGGCCTATGCCGGCCACCAGTTCGGCCATTTCGTCCCGCAACTCGGCGATGGTCGCGCCATCCTGCTCGGCGAAGTCATCGACAAGGACGGCGTCCGCCGCGACATCCAGCTCAAGGGGTCAGGACCTACGCCATTTTCCCGCCGGGGCGACGGCCGCGCCGCGCTCGGACCGGTCCTGCGCGAATACATCGTCAGCGAGGCGATGTTCGCGCTGGGTATCCCGACCACCCGCTCGCTGGCCGCGGTGACGTCAGGCGAGCGCGTACAGCGCGAGACCATGCTGCCCGGCGCGGTGCTCACGCGCGTGGCGTCGAGCCATATCCGCGTCGGCACCTTTCAGTTCTTTGCCGCGCGCGGCGACACCGATGGCGTGCGCGCGCTCGCCGACCACGTCATCGCCAGGCACTATCCCGATATCGGCTTAGCCGAGCGCCCTTACCACGCGCTGCTCGAACGCGTCGTCGCCCGCCAGGCCGATCTGGTCGCGCGCTGGCTCTTGGTCGGGTTCATCCATGGCGTGATGAATACCGACAATTGCTCGATCTCGGGCGAGACCATCGACTACGGCCCGTGCGCGTTCATGGATGAGTACAATCCCGCGCAGGTGTTCTCCTCGATCGACGAGATGGGCCGCTACGCCTACGCCAACCAGCCGCAGATCGCGCTATGGAATCTGACGCGGCTGGCCGAATGCCTGCTGCCGCTGTTCTCCGACGACAAGGACAAGGCGATCGAACAGGCGCAGTTCATCCTCGGCGAATTCGCCGAGAAGTTCACCGCCGCGTATCAGTCGGGCCTGCGCAGGAAGATCGGCCTGTTCACCGAGCGCGATGGCGACGAGGCGCTGGTGCAGGACCTGCTCGATACGATGGCGAAGAACCAGGCCGACTTCACCCTCACCTTCCGCCATCTCAGCGATGCCGCCGCCGGCAAGGTGCGCGACCAGTTCACCGATCCCGCGGCCTTCGACGAGTGGGCCACGCGCTGGCGCCAGCGTTTCGCTGACGAACCGCAATCAGCGGCCGAACGGCAGGCCGCTATGCGTGGAGTCAATCCAGCCTTCATCCCGCGCAATCACCGCATCGAAGCCGTGATCGCGGCGGCCGTGAACGACGACTACAAACCGTTCGAGGAATTGCTGACGGTGCTGTCGAAGCCGTTCGAGGATCAGCCGCAGTTCGCAGCCTACGCCGAACCGCCGCTGCCGAACCAGCGGGTGACACAGACGTTCTGCGGGACGTGAGACGCTGACCTTTCCATGTCATTGCGAGCGCAGCGAAGCAATCCATGCAGCCGCGGGAGAAGAGTGGATTGCTACGCTGCGCTCGCAATGACGGCTGGAAATGTCTGCGCAACGCATGCTTTGATGCATGATCATGAAGCGATCGCGATCCAGGAGACTCGCTCCCATGCATCCCGGCGAAGTTCTTCGGGAAGAGTTTTTGTTGCCGCTCGGGCTGTCGCCCGGCGCGTTGGCGAAGACCTGCGGTGTTCCGCGGACGTGCCCGCCCCCGTTAACCCAACTCCTTAAGCGCCCATCCACCATCCGCCGACGCACTTCGCCCTCGGTTCCAAAAATTAAGAAACGGTCAACGCGATCCCCACAATTCTAACGGTTTACTTGGGGAGAATTGCCGTGGACGCCTTTGCTTTCGGATTCATCGGAATGGTGTTGATTGGACTGTGCCTGATCGTGCTTGCGATACCGTCGGGTCGGCGCCGGTCGCGGCACATCCGTTACGAGTGAGCGATTTTTCCATCCCGCAGGCCGCCTGACGGCCTGATCGGCTTTCCCAGGCGCGGGCCGCCCAGCCGGCCCCCGCGCCGACGCAAAAAAGCCGTGATCAGTTGCATTTTCGCGACTCAACTCCCGTTCAACACCCTTGACATATCAGCGCTTTCGGCAGAACGCCTGTCCGACGCGTCATGGATTGTTCATGGATCTGATTACCACCACTTCCGACCTCGCTGCCGCCTGCTCCCGGCTCGCCC
>PNLC01000010.1 GCA_013822885.1 Bradyrhizobium sp. | reverse complement strand
CTTCAGGATCAGATCGGCACCGACCTCAACGGCAATCATACGTTCAGCCGCTTCAATCCGATGATCGGCGGCACCTACAAGATCACGCCGGGCCTGACGGCCTATGCCGGCTATTCCGAAGCCAATCGTGCACCTACACCGCTGGAGCTCGCGTGCTCCGACCCGGCGCGTCCCTGCATCGCCGCCGCATTCCTCATCGCCGACCCGCCGCTCCAACAGGTCGTCTCGCGCACCGTGGAGGCCGGCTTCCGCGGCACGTCGGAGCTCAATATCGGAACGCTCGGATGGAAGGTCGGCGCATTCCGCGCGACCAATGCCGACGACATCCTCGCGATTCCGAGCCCGGAGCTGCAGGGGTTCGGCTACTTTCAGAATGTGGGGCGGACACGCCGCCAGGGCATCGAGGCCCAGGTCAATCTGACGTCGAAGACGCTGCAACTCTACGCCAGCTATGCGCTGGTCGACGCGCGCTTCCTCGATTCGTTGGTGCTCGGCTCCAACAGCCCGTTCGCCGATGCTGACGGCAATATCCAGGTTGTGCCGGGCAATCGAATTCCGGCGATCCCCCGCAACCGCGTGAAGTTCGGAATGGACTACTGGATTACGGATGCGTTCAAAGTGGGCGGAGATGCGTTGTTCGTCAGCGATCAGTTTTTCGTCGGCGACGATTCCAACCAGGCGCCGAGGCTGCCGTCGTATACCGTGTTCAACCTGCACGCCTCCTATCAGGTCACCAAGAACATCCAGTTCTACGGGCGTGTCGACAACGTGTTCGACAATCGCTACGCGGTCTACGGTACGTTCTTCGAGAGGGACGACATCCCCAATTTCGCCAATGGCGGCGCGCCGTTCTCGGACCCGCGCTCGGTCAGCCCGGCACGGCCGCGCGGCCTTTACGCGGGCGTCAAGGCGACGTTCTGAAACGCGAGGAACCGCAATTCTGGAGTGGGTACATCCCTCCCGGGTACCGACAAATTCTAGCGGGCGCGTACTTGACGGCCGATGACACTGAATCTCAGACCTTCTCCGAGTCAGGCGCGGCCTTTTGATTTGTGTTGGCGTCATGGTGAGGACGGGCTTCTTCGCCCAGCGGTGGCGCTTCATGCTGCAGAATGTCGTCCCGCGGCAGCTCTGCCGCGGCGGACGGGGCCAGCGGCGGATCAGTTTCGGCCGTCTTGGCGGGTTGGGACCGCGCCGCGGCGGCGGCTTCGGCCTGCTTCTTGGCGGCCGCAATCTGGTTCGCGGTGAACTGACGTGCCACGAAGGGGCCGAGTACCAGTGCTGCCAGCGCAACGACAAGCGCAAGGCCTGGCGATATGTTGGATATGTTCTGCCGGTCCTCATCCACGTTTTTCTTTACGTCGTCGATATCCTTCTTCATCGCGTCAACGCGTTGCGTCAGGGCTTCGGAGCGAGCGGTGTTGACCTTAAGCGTATCGCCCACCTGCGCCAGAAGCTTGGCTTGGGAGGCCTCGACCTCCTGCCGAAGCGCTTGCGCCGCCATGTCGTGGGTCTCTTTGGCGTCTTGCAGGAATTTTGCCTGGTCGGAGCGCAGCGCGTCGATCTGGTCGACCATGCTCTGCGCGGTCTTATCGCTGCTCGACTTGGAGTCCTGCAGGTCCGAGCGCAGCGCGGCAGTCTGGGCAATCTTGTCGCTGTTTGCCTTGGCATCCTCGGACAGCCGCGTTAGCTCGGCGCGAACGCTGTCGATGGTTTTGGCAAGCTCCTGTACCCGATCCTGCTCGGCCTTTTCAGCGTCGGCGAGATTCTGGGCCAGCTCCGCGCGCGGGCCGGCGAGTTCAGCGGGCGCATCGGGTGGTTGGGATGTGACGGAAAAGTAGAAAAGGCCAAAAATGAGGAGCGTAAGTGCTGGCAACGCAAACTTGGTCACGGCGAAGTCCTCCCGTCAGGCAAGCATTTTTTCTCCTTGCAGCCAAAGTTGAGGCAGTCGCATCAACCTCGGCATTTTCGTCTTGTAAGGATATCTTGACATCATGCAGCATTGACGTCAAATCGCAAAGCTAGTGCCCCAAATCAGAGATGAGCAAGCCGATATCGCTATAGTTTGGCGGTATCGCACCTACATTTGCGCGCACCTCCAGCAGCGCACGGCGGATCCAGGTCTTTATGGTGTTGACCGGCACGCCGTACTGCTTGGACAACCGATGTCGGCTTTCTCCGTGGATGTAAGCTGCAATCACCAGTTGGCGCCGTGTTGGCTCCAGAGCCTGCAAGGCGAAACAAACGCTACGCTGCAGTCTGATAGTCTCGCTTTCACTTTCCCGGATTTCGATGGTTTCGAGCGCCGTGGGGCTGTCGGCGGGGAAATCCAGCATGACCGAATGATCGGAGTAGATTTCCCGCGCCGGCTTTCGAGCAACATCGATCGCGAGATTTCTTGCGATTGTTATCATCCACATCATGGGGGAGCCCAGTGATGAACGGTATTCAGCCGCGTTCAGCCAGATGCGAACATAGGCTTCCTGAAGGATTTCTTCCGCCAGGTACCTGCGCTTGACGATAAGCAGCGCCGTGGAAAACAGCTTGCGCTTGGTGGCGGCGTGCAGTTTTTCGAAAGCCGCTTCGTCCTTCCGGGACATCCGCAGCAGGAGCAGTTCGAGTTGGTTTGAATCGGAATGTGCCTCAAGCACCGCCCATTCGCCCTTGCGTTGTCGCTCTGAAGGCTGACCAGCGAAATTGTGGCCAAGTCTGACTAGGCTGTCTGAGGCTGCGAAATATGTCAACAAAAGTTTACATATAGAGATTCTGACACTAAGTCCGACCCCAATGCGTTTCGAATTAATGTGTTCTACGTCAATTGGTTAGCTAGATCGTCGATGTCACGACTGACCTTGGTAGCCGCCCTTAGGAACAAACGCATCGCGTCCAGATTGTCATGTGAACCGTACAACTGGAGGCTCCGATGCAAGGCGATAACCCGATTAGCTGGCTGATGTTTTTCACGCTGGCGGCTACGACGTTCATCATAGCCGGCTCATTCATTTACTTCCTTCGATCTCGCACCAATCGGGAAATCGCGGCGGAAGCCCTCGAAGGCAACGGCTCACGCGTAGGCGCCACGCCGAACGGGGCGGGCCCCGAACTGGTCGGCTTCGCGGCTGTTGCTCTTGCCGTGATGGGTTTGCTGACGGCGGGCTATGCCGGCAAGTCACGCGTGGAGACGGCCGCGGTAACCACGCCTGTGGGTCAGACCACCGGCATGTCGCAAGGTATGGCGCAGCCGGCCGGTTCGGCCGATCAGCCCAAGATCTACCAGCCTGCGAATCCCGCGCCCGACACGCGCTCGGCACCCACGTCATCCGATACCGGTGTCGGCAGTGAAAACGGCTCCACCGGACAGCCGAAATAAAACAACAGATCCCGAGAAGGGGATTTCATTCCGACATCTCGGTCGGGAGCCGCTCGGCTCCCGATCACTTTGTTCTCGTTCGCGGCCTTCTGTGCGTCCATCGCAGCAATTTTTTTACGATGCTGTCGCGTTGGGTGGCGCGGAAGTTAGCAATCATTGGTCTTGTCCTCGCGCTCAGGATAGCGTCGTCGTATTTCGAGACGTTTCGCTTCTCGCCGTCGATCAGACCAGGCTGTTCCGGAGAGCAGTCCAACTCGCTACGGCCGTTCGTCCCTTCCGATTTCAATGCCGTAGGGCTTCACCAAAGCCCACACATGTGCGGGCACCATGTTCTTCACGCGCTGCGGATATTGCCGGCGCAGGTGCAGCACGGTTTCGATCGCTTTCATCTCGACGCGGGCACGCGCGAATTCAAGGCCGCGTGGACCGATCTTGGGCATCAGCCAGCCGACGATCGGCCGCAGCCAGTTTGGCATGCTCCGCACGGGGAGTCCGCCGGCGGCGAGTTCGACGTTCTTCAGAAAGCCTTTCACGGGTCCGACGCGTTTGCCGGCGCTTTCCGGTTCGGAAATCCTGACTTCTTCTCCCAGCAGGCCAAGCAATTCCTCGCCGCGCTGGTTACGAACCAGCAGCCATTGTTCACCTTGGCCGCCCATGTAACCGACCGTGATATCCGCGAGCACGTTGGTGTAATCCACGCAGGTGCGGCACGTCATCGGGAAGAAATCCGGCGGCAATTTGGAAATCGGCAGTTGCAGAAATGGTATTTCCTTGATCCGGCCGTCACCAAAGCGGAGCTCGACATGATAATCCGCGCGAAACTCGAGATAGGTGATGGTGTCGGGCTGATCCGACAGGAGGTTCAGAAAGGTATGGAAGTTTTCGGTAGTGGTATTGTCGGAACAGGGCGTGCCCACGACGTAGATCTTCTCGAAGCGCAGCGTTGCTTCCAGTGACCGAAGCGCATAGACCTGACAGGGGATGCCGATCACCGCGATGCGTTTAAAGCCGCGTGCTCGCGCCGGTTCCAGCAGCGCCAGCAACGGCGCGTATCCCATCCGCATGCCGCGGCATTGCGACATGCCGTCTGCCGAGGTCACCAGCACCGGCACAGGCTTCCATTTGTCTTCGGGGTCCGGCGCCATCGTCAGCACCGCGTCGACGGCGCCGCTTTCCAGCAGGCGTTCACCGATCCGGGTTACGATCCCGGTCCATTGTGCACCTTGGCGCGGACGCGCAAGCGAAGCGCGGACCATGCGACGGAACGGGCCGAAGAAGATTTCGTCGGTTCGCCGCGGATCCCGGGTGCGGCCATGCACGCGCGTTTCAAGCGCGGGATAGTTGGGCTTGATGAATTGGCAGGCCTGACCGCATTGCTTGGGATCGCTTGAGCGCGACACGCCGCAATCGGTGCAGAGATCGCGCGGCACTGCGGCGCGGACTTCCGGCGCCCATACCACCGAAGAGGGATCGCTCCGATCTACCATCCACGCGTTCCAGCGCCGCCCTTGAAGGGCCCAACGATGCACGCGGTGATCCAGCCGCCGTAGAAGTCGCCTTCCTGCGGTTGCACGCGTTCGTCATCCACCCAGCACTGATCGACGCGGGAAGCATAGAACGCCAGATAGCCCGCTATGTCAGCAAATGCCGCAGAAGGCGTCGGGTAGCTCCACGCCGCATTCTCGGCCACCCGGCCGTCGACGTTAAGCGACCAGTATCTCGCTTGCCCCTTGAACTCGCACCACGAACTGCCGGGCGCGCCTTGTAGATATTGCTGCGCGATATCATCGGGCGGAATGTAGTAGACCGGCGGATGGCTGGTCTCCAGGACACGATAGCCGGACGTCGTGTCGGCAATCGTTTGACCACCAAAGATCACGCGCAGGCGCTCGCCGACTCTCTCCAGTCGCGGCGGACGCGGATAATCCCAGACCGATTCCTGCCCGGCCGATGGTTCCGTGCGCTTGGGCCACTCCATCATCTTCGAAAGCTCCGCTATTTCATCGCACGATCATTGGAAACGTCACGCCGATTCCCCATGCGAAGACGGCGGCGTTGGCGAGCGCACCCGGCAGCGGGTGGCGCGTCGCCGCATAACTCCAGCGGCTTATCAACCCGAACGCCACGAACAGGATCAGGATCGCCGGCACGATGATGACAAGGAAGAACAGCTTCATCGGATTGAGCGCTACGGCAATCGCGAGCGACAGCAGGAAGCAGAACTTTGTCAGGGCATAAGCACCGTGCCTGGCGCCTTTGCCCCGCGTCAGCCATTCATCGGCGATAAAGTAAGGCAGCGTTCCGCAGGCGATCGCGACGATCAGAGGAAACCGGGCGGGAATCGGCAGGAACGAGAAGACGTAAGCGTCGATGGGTAGACCGAAAGCGATAATATTGTAGGCGGTAACAGCGGCCGTTGCGGTCGCGATGGGCTTCCAGGATACCGGCATCGCGGCACCCGGCGATAGACCCTTGCGCAGATACAGCAGGGCCATGGCCGTCAGTACGCCGTACAGTAGAAAGTGAAGTGTGAGATAGTCGCCGAGCAGGATCGACAGGAAGTCCGTCGGCATTTTCCAGAGCATCAGCGGCGTCAGCAGCGCCGGTGCGAATGCAGCGATCAGGAGCGGCTTCCACCTGAGACCGGCACCGGCGGGTATCTCGCTCGCGACCGGTAAGAGCGACGACAACGGCCATGCCAATGTTACAATGCCGAGAAACAGCAGCGCCAGCCAGCGCCCTCGGCTGTCGATGAAGCCATCAGCTTGCTTGCCAAATGCGGCGTTGAGCCAGCGCAGCGCCTCGACCAGGCTGTCATGGCTGTAGAGCACACCGATATGCTCGACGCCCCGCGCCAACGCCAGTTTTCGCGCGGTGCCATCCGAAAAATGACCGTAAGTCTCGCCGGCGACCGCGGTTCCACCGGCGGTGAGATTTATGATGCGCAGGCCTTCATCGCTGAGCATGGCGGGTTCGAGTGCACCGACGATAACGAGCAGATTGCGTGGACTGGTCGCGGTCACGACCGGCGAAAACACAGATACTGCGACGGTTGCCTCGACAGCCGGGCTCGCCTGCGCAAACCGCACGACAATGTCGGAAGCCATCGAATGCCCCAGTACCGCAAGCCGGCCGTCGCTCCCCGGTAGTTTGCGGGCCGAGGCCGCGACATCAGTCAATTCTGCCAGCAATGCGGCGGTGATCGTCTTGCCTTCGGTGACGTCGCCACGCATCGGAGCCGGGTTACGGCCATGTCCGAGAAAATCGAAGGTCACGGCAATGTAGCCATTGCGCGCCAGCGTTTCCGCGAAGGGCTGCATCAATTGCTGTGAGCCGGCAAATCCGTGCGCGATCACGACAATTGGGGCAGGGGCGGTGGATTGCAGTTTGAAACTCGTCAATGGCGTTTTGCCCACGGAGGTCTTGGTGATGCTGAGGCCTTCGGCTCCCTGCTGTAGCTGAAACAGCCCGATCGAGATTGCCACTGTCGCGATAAGTCCGATGAAGCGCTTCATCAGGTCTCACCGGCAATGTGCTTCTTGCGGATGCTGCGGACCGTCCACCATATCGAAAGTCCGGCGATCGGAACGAACATGGCGGTCGCCACGCTGGGTTCGACCTGAAGTTTGCCGCTGTCGTGCGCTGCCTTGGCGAGATATCCGAACAGGCTGACCACGTAATAGGTGATCGCCGCCACCGAGAGGCCTTCGACCGTGGTCTGCAGGCGCAGCTGCATCCGCGTCCGCGCGTTCATCGATTTCAAGAGCTCCTGATTTTGTTGCTCCAGCTCGACGTCGACACGGGTGCGCAGCAGATTGGCGGCGCGTGCGAGCTTCAGCGAAAGGCTGGATTGGCGCGCCTCGGTCGTGACGCAGGTGCGTAACGCCGGTTTCATCCGGCGGGCGAGAAACGATGACCAGGTCGGGAGGCCGCCGACTTTTCGTTCGCCGATGGTCTGCAGCCGCTGCTCGACGATTTCTTCGTAGGCTCGGCTGGCGCCGAAGCGAAATACGCTCGCGGCGGCGCCGGCCTCGACCTCGGCGGCCAACGCGGTCAATTCATCGAGCAGTTTGTGATTGGTGGCGAGGTCCCCGGCCTGGCGCATCTGCTCGGTGACCTCGACGAGACGGCGCTCGGAGGCCGCGATCGAAGGCGACAGCCGTTGCGCTTCGGGCAGGCCGAGCAGGGCGAGTGTACGATAGGTCTCAAGCTCGATGACCCGCTGAACCAGTGCCCCGGCGCGTTCCGGCGACATCGTGCGATTGGCGACTAGGATGCGGACAAACCCGGAAGGACCGGGCTGAAAGTCGGTCGCATAGATCGCGGCACCATCGGAGTTCTCGGCGACGGCAAGGCTGGCGCTGTCGAACAGGCGTTGCGGCGCCGTGCGTTGTGTGTCCTCCGCCAACAGATGCAGGTCGACTGCCACCAGCAATGGCCCTGGCTGCTGCACGAGTTGCATCGGCAACGCCAGCGACGCCGCATCTGGATGGAATGGCGTGGAGGCGGGATCTGCGGGCATTTCCCAGGTGTAGGTGGTGAATTCGGAATGCTGCTCCCATCGCAACACCGTGGTGCCGAACGGGACGCGATGATGTTTTTCGACGGGCGACGGCGGCTGCAGACCGCGCGATGTGCAGAATACGGTCAGGTTGGCGCGGTCGGCCTGAGCGCGTGTCCCTGAAGTATCGAAGGCGAAATGCAGAATACGCGAAGGTACTGAAATCGGCGTGAACGGCCGAGCATGAACTTCGCCAAGCACCGCCGCACGCAGCGGATGTGGCACCAGCCGCACCGCCTCACCGTCACCTATCAAGACATCTGCGCTCATCGCGATTTTGATCTCTGGAAGAAAATTGTTCCCGAGGGACCCTCCGTTACGAGTATCACTCCGCCGTGTCCTGCAGAAGCCGAAACGAGCCGGGCGTGATCCAGCAAAAAAATTGAACTGCAGGGTGAAACGTTCCGAACTTCGCGCGTATATCAATTGCCGCGGCCTGTCTCGGCGACGGCGTGTGCACCGCACGCCTGACCTTGTTTGCATTCAGATGGTGGCTTGTCTTAATCTCCAGCGCCGCGGATCGGCGCCCTGTTGCGGAACGGAGTCTGGCTGGTGGCAGTCTCGATGCGGATAGGCACGCGCAGGAGCACCATGGCGCTGGCCCAGACCGAGGACATTGCGCGGCGCTTGTCTATGGCTGCGCGCGAATTGGATGTTGAGATCGTCAGATTCGAAACCACCGGCGACAGCGATCAGACCAGCAAGCTCCTGGTCCATGGCGGCAAAGGCGGCGCATTCGTTGCAGAAATCCGCTCCGCCGTCACGTCGGGCAGACTTCACGCCGCGATGCATTCGCTAAAGGACATGCCCGGCAATGAGGATACGCCGGGGTTGGTGATCGGCGCGACGCTGGCGCGCGATCCGCCGACCGATGCGATGGTCTTGCGGCCGGGCGTTTCGATCGAGGAGATCAAGCGCTCGCGTGGCAAAGGTTACAAGATTGGCACCAATGCCGTGCGGCGTGCCGCTTATGCGCGGCGGCTATTTCCGGGGATTGAAGTCATCCACTTTCGTGGGGCCGCCGATACGCGCGTGCGAAAACTCGACAACAAGGAAATGCAGCGCCTGCCCGGTGGCGGCGAGGTTGGTCCGGCGGACGCTTTGATCATGGCCCGTTCCGGGCTCGAACGGGTCGGGCTCGGACATCGCATTGCCTGCGAACTGTCGCCGTCGGAAATGTTGCCCGCGGTGGGACAGGGCATCGTTGCCGTGGAATGCGCCGTCCATGACTGGCAGACGCGGCGGTATCTCGCGCTGATCGACGATCCAACGGCGCGTCTCAGCTGCGACGCCGAGCGGGAGGTCTTGTGGGTGCTCAATGGCCACTGCAACTCCCCGATCGCAGGCTATTCGACCATCTCGGGTTCGGGAATGACGCTCACCGCTTCCGTGTTGGATGAAGCGCGAGATGGTCGGTTCATTGAGGTGACGCGCTCGGGGCCTGCGAACCGCCCGCGCGAATTGGGCCGTGCGGTCGGACTGGAACTGCTTCACAAGGGCGCCGCCGATATCATCGCGCGTACGCGGCCTGAGCCATGAGGTCGTAACATGGCAACAGCCTTTCCCTTTTCAGCCATCGTTGGCCAGGACGAGATGAAGCTCGCGCTGATAATCGCCGCTGTCGATCCCAAGGTCGGTGGCGTGCTGGCCTTTGGCGATCGCGGGTCGGGAAAATCGACTGCGGTGCGCGCGCTGGCGACTTTGCTGCCGAAGATGAAGGTCGTAGCCGGCTGCCGTTACAATTGCGATCCGGAGCGGCCGGCGGAATTCTGCGACGAGTGCCGTGTCCGAGTAGCCAAGGGCGCGCTGAAATTCGCGCAAGTGCCGGTGCCGGTCGTCGATCTGCCGCTCGGCGCGACCGAGGACCGCGTTGTCGGCGCGCTCGATCTGGAACGGGCGCTGGCGCGCGGCGAGAAGGCATTCGAGCCGGGATTGCTGGCACGCGCGCATCGCGGGTTCCTTTACATCGATGAAGCCAACCTGCTGGAAGATCATCTGGTCGATCTCCTGCTCGATGTTGCGGCGTCCGGCGAAAACGTCGTCGAGCGCGAAGGCCTGAGTATCCGGCATCCGGCACGGTTTGTGCTGGTCGGCACCGGCAATCCCGAGGAAGGGGAGTTGCGCCCGCAGCTACTGGATCGCTTCGGCATGTCGGTCGAGGTGAAGACGCCGAACGACCTTCCCAGCCGCATCGAGGTGGTACGCCGCCGCGACGAATTCGACAGCGATACCGCCGCTTTTACCGCGACGTGGGCCAAGGAAGAGACGAAGCTGCGCAAGGGGATCACGTCGGCTCGCGAGCGGCTGCCATCGGTCGCCGTACCGGACGCATCGCTGGAGCGTGCGGCCAGGCTTTGCATGGCTCTCGGTACCGATGGTCTGCGCGGGGAATTGACGCTGATGCGTGCCGCGCGCGCGCTGGCGGCACTCGAAGGCAAAAAGGCCGTCGGCGACGAGCATTTGCGCCGCGTAGCGCCGTCGGCCTTGCGTCATCGGCTGCGCCGCAATCCGCTCGACGATGCCGGTTCCAGCGTGCGGGTCGACCGCGCCATCGCGGAAGTATTGGGATGACCGCCGCGCTCGCCTGGTCCGATGCGGTGACCGCGGCGCAGTTGTTCGCGATTGATCCGGTCGGCACCGGCGGCGTTCTGGTCCGGTCGCGCGCCGGCCCGGTTCGAGACCGCTGGGTAACCATCTTGCGCGCGGCATTGCCGATCTCTCAGCCGCTGAAGCATCTGCCGCTGCATATTGCCGATGGACGCCTGCTCGGCGGCCTCGACCTCAATGCCACGCTGCTGGCGGGACGGCCCGTTGCCGAACGTGGACTGCTCGCGGAGGCGGATGGCGGCGTCCTCATGGTGGCCATGGCGGAACGGCTGCCTTCCGCCGCGGCGGTGCATATCACCGCAGCGATGGACGCACGGGAGATGATCGTGGAACGCGACGGGCTTTCGTTGCGGATGCCGGCCCGGTTCGGGGTGATTGCGCTGGACGAAGGGCTCGACGACGAATTTGCGCCGGGATCGCTCGGCGATCGCCTCGGATTTCATGTCGACCTGAACGATATTCCGATCCGGGAAGCCGGTGAATTTGCCATGGATCGTGCAGCGATCTCGGCGGCGCGTGAGCGACTGTCGACGCTCAGGACGAACGAAAAACAAGCCGAAGCGATGTGCACCGCGGCTGCCGCGCTCGGAATCGTCTCGCTCCGCGCGCCGATGCTGGCGCTGCGCGTGGCCTGCGCGAGTGCCGCGCTCTCTGCGCATGATGAAGTGGATCAGGATGATATTGCGCTTGCGGCGCGGCTGGTGCTGGCGCCGCGCGCGCTGGTGTTTCCGCAGGAACAAGAGCCGGAACATCCGGAGCAGCCGCAGGAGCAGCCACCGTCGGAGTCCGCCGATAACGACAAGGCTGACACGGACAATCCCGATCTTGACCGGGCTCTCGATGAAGTCATCCTTGCCGCGGTCCAGGCCGCACTTCCGCCTGATGTGCTTGCGGCGTTGCGTGGGTCTTCGATGCGATCGCGCGGGCGCTCGCAAGGCAAAGCCGGCGCGCTGCAGAAATCCAACAAACGCGGTCGTCCCGCCGGTGTGTCGCGCGGCGAGTTGCGTGGCGGCGCCAAGCTCAATGTAATCGAAACCTTGCGTGCTGCGGCACCATGGCAGCCGTTACGGCGACGCGAGGCTGCCGCATCAGGCGAGACATCCCGGCCCCGCATTCTGATCCGAAAGGATGATTTCCGCATTTCGCGGTTCAAACAGCGTACGGAGACCACCACGATTTTCGTGGTCGACGCGTCCGGTTCCGCGGCGTTGCACCGGCTGGCGGAAGCCAAGGGCGCAGTCGAGCTATTGCTGGCGGATTGTTACATCCGGCGCGATCAGGTGGCGCTGATCGCGTTTCGCGGCAGCGCCGCCGAATTGCTGTTGCCGCCGACCCGTTCGCTGGCGCGCGCCAAGCGTAGTCTCGCTGGATTGCCCGGCGGCGGCGGCACACCGCTTGCGGCCGGACTGGATGCAGCCTTCGCGCTATCGGATTCAATCCGTCGCAAAGGACAGACGCCGACTGTCATCGTCTTGACCGACGGGCGGGCCAACATCGCCCGCGACGGATCACAAGGACGTCCACGAGCAGAGGAAGACGCGATCAACGCAGCCAGGCAACTGCGTATGGCTGACATCACCACCGTGTTGGTCGATACGTCGCCCCGGCCAGGTGCTTCAGGAGGAGCCTTAGCCAAGGAGATGGGCGCGCGCTATCTAACGATGCCACATGCTGATGCCACGACATTGTCGAAAGCGGTACTGGCGAGTATGGCCTAACGTTATCCCTTATGCGCCCGCACCCGCTTCACCATTTGCTCGACATGCGCGATCGGGGTTTCCGGCTGGATACCGTGGCCGAGGTTGAAGATCAGCCGGCCGGCGGCAAAGTTCGCCAGCACATCGTCGATCGCGCGATCCAGCGCTGCGCCACCCGCGATCAGCACCAGCGGATCGAGATTGCCCTGGACGGCGACATGGCTTTGCACCTTGTTGCGGATTAGCGACGGTTCGCTGGCCCAATCGATGCTGACTGCATCGACGCCAGTCGCCTCCACAAACGCTGGCAGCAGCGCACCAGCACCCCTGGGGAATCCGATGATTTTCGCATTCGGAACCTGCTTGCGTACGCCCTCGACAATTCGCTTCGTCGGCTCGACCGACCAGCGCTGGAATTCGCGGGGCGGCAGCACGCCGGCCCAGGTGTCAAAGATCTGCAGAACGTCGGCCCCGGCCTTGAGCTGCCCCAGCAGATACTGAATCGAGTTCTCGACGACGGTGTCGATGATCCTCGCAAAGGCCTCGGGGTAACGATAGGCCATCATCCGCGCCGGCGCCTGATCCGGCGTTCCTTGTCCCGCCACCATGTAGGTTGCGACCGTCCATGGCGCGCCGCAGAAACCTATCAGCGCGATTTTCGGATCGAGCACGCGGCGCACGCGGCGCAACGCTTCGAACACTGGTTCGAGTTTGGTAAAGTCGCCATTCGTTGCGAGCGTTCCTACCTTATCGGGCGTATCGAGCGGATCCAGCCGTGGGCCTTCGCCGGCTTCGAAACGGACATCGCACCCGAGCGCGTAGGGGATGACGAGAATATCCGAGAAGATGATCGCGGCATCGAAGTTGAAGCGGCGGATCGGTTGCAGGGTCACTTCGGCAGCGAATTCGGGTGTGAAGCACAGGTCGAGGAATCCCCCGGCCCTGGCGCGGACTTCACGGTATTCCGGCAGATAGCGTCCGGCCTGGCGCATCATCCAGATCGGCGGGATGGGCTGGCGGCGGCCGGAGAGAACCTCAAGAAAGGGTTTGACAGGGGGCAAATGTGTCAAGCGACGTTCCCGTTCCTGGACGACAAGTATGGTTGTCAGTCCTGATACACTGCTGATAGGGTCTTGGCCACGGCGAGATGCGGTCTGGTCCAAAAAAGGAGATGTGCGATGAACGCAGCCGCCCCCGCGATCAGTCCCGCAGTCCTGCGCGCCGCGGATGATTTACCTGCGCCGGTGTCCGGCCAGCGCCACGAAATTGGCAGTCCCGTCGGCCGGCTCACCTATTATTCGGCGGGTCCGGAAATCCCGGGCAAGTTTCCGCCGCTGCTCCTGATTCACAGCATCAATGCCGCCGGCTCCGCTTACGAAATCAAGCCGCTCTACGAGCATTATCGTCGCAGCCGGACGGTCTATGCGCTGGAGCTTCCCGGATTCGGGCATTCGCAGCGCGGCGCGCGGAAATACTCGGTGCGGATGATGACCGATGCGGTCTCGCTCGCGGTCCGGGAAATCCAGGAAGTTCACGGCCGCGGTCCGATCGACGCGTTGGCCGTTTCGCTGTCGTGCGAGTTTCTCGCCCGGGCGGTGACCGAGATGCCGCTCGCCTTTCGAAGCGCGGCACTCGTTAGTCCCACCGGCTTCCGAAGCCGCGACAAGGATTCCAAATGGCGGAACGGCACCAGGGGGATGCCCTGGTTGCATGCGTTCTTTGAGTTCCCGTTGTGGAGCGAAGGCTTCTTCCGGCTGCTCACCAGCCGCGCCAGCATTCGCTATTTCCTGAATAAGACCTGGGGTTCGCGCGATATCGACGAAGGCCTGCTGGAGTATGACTACCTGACCACGCACCAGCCAGGCGCTCAGCACGCGCCGTATTACTTTGTGTCCGGATTTCTGTTCAGCGAGGACATCACCCGGATCTATCATTCGCTGACACTGCCGGTGTGGATGAGCCATGGCGTCCGCGGTGACTTTGTCGACTACACCAACAAGAGCCAGGTCGAAGGCCGCGCCAACTGGACCATCCGGGTATTCGAAACCGGCGCGATGCCGCATTTCGAAGCCGAGGCCGAGTTCACAACCGCCTATGATGCTTTCCTTGCCGGCGTGCCGTCGGCGTTGCCGGCATAAAGTGTCACTGTGTCCGGCCTCGTCTGGAGCAAGGATGGCGCAGACTGGCCCAACCGGGATTTCAGCAGATTTGTCGAAGCCGCCGGAATCCGTTGGCATGTGCAAAGAATGGGCGAGGGGCCACCGCTGCTTTTGATTCACGGCACCGGCGCCGCGACCCATTCCTGGCGCGGGCTGCTACCGCTGCTGGCGCAACATTTCTCGGTTATCGCGCTGGATCTGCCAGGGCACGGCTTTACACAGTCCCCGCCGGGGCATCGCCTGTCGCTGCCGGGCATGTCGACGGATGTCGGCGCGCTGCTCCGCAAACTCGAAGTGAGGCCAGAGATTGCGGTTGGTCATTCTGCGGGTGCGGCGATCCTGGCGCGCATGTGCCTCGCCGGCCGCATCGCGCCCCGCCTGCTGGTGGCGTTGAATGGGGCATTCATGCCGTTCGGCGGCGTTGCCACCCATTTGTTCTCGCCATTGGCGAAATTGCTCGTGCTCAATCCGTTGGTGCCGCGCGTGTTCGCCTGGCAGGCATGCCATGCAGGGGCGGTCGAGCGGTTGATTGCCAATACCGGTTCGACGATTGATCAAGAGGGTGTTGCGCTCTATCGCAAGCTTGTGCGCAATCCCGTGCATGTCGCCGCCGCGCTGCGGATGATGGCGAACTGGAAGCTCGAGCCGCTGTTGCACGATTTGCCGCGGCTGGCGCCAACGTTGGTGTTGATGACCGCTGCCAATGATCGGTCGATATCGCCCGCCGTTGCGCAACAGGTTCGCGAGATTCTTCCCAACGCCATGATCGAGCGACTGCTCGCCCTCGGCCATCTCGCACACGAGGAGCAGCCACAACTCATCGCGCATCTCATCGAGAAATACGCGCACGCGACTGCTGCCGAGCAAGCGTCGACAAAAATGTAAACTGGAATGTACAACTATGGGCTAGGCAACTGTCAAGAAATAATTACAGTGGCCTCATGCTGGATTCAACGTCCGTCCGATCATCGCGCCAAATTCATTCGCATCACCGGCCGCATGCGGTGGTGATTGGCAGCGGCTTTGGTGGCTTGGCTGCGGCCATCAGGCTCGGCGCCAAAGGCTACCGGGTAACCGTTCTGGAAAAACTCGACGCCCCCGGCGGCCGCGCTTACGTCTACCGGCAGGACGGATTCACCTTCGATGCAGGGCCGACCATCGTCACCGCGCCCTTTCTGTTCGATGAGTTGTGGAAGCTGTGCGGACGAAAAATGTCCGACGATGTGACGCTGGTGCCGGTGTCGCCATTTTATCGAATCCGCTTTCAGGACGCATCGCATTTCGACTATTCCGGCGACCCTGATGCGATGCGCCGCGAGATCGCGCGGTTCTTCCCCGGCGATGTCGAAGGCTACGACGCCTACATGAAGGCCAGCGAGGAGATCTTCAAGGTCGGCTTCGAGCGGCTCGGCGACGTGCCATTCAGCCAGTGGACCGATATGGCCAAAATCGCGCCTGAGATGATCCGGCTATCGAGCTATCGGAGCGTCTTCAGCCTTGTGTCGAAATTCTTTCGCGATCCGCGACTGCGGATCGTGTTCAGCTTCCATCCACTCCTGATCGGTGGCAATCCCTTCACGGCGAGTTCGATCTATTGCTTGATCGCATTCCTGGAGCGGCGCTGGGGCGTGCACTTCGCGCTTGGCGGAACGGGGCGGCTGGTCGAAGGCCTGGTCAAGCTGATCGAGGGGCAGGGCGGCAGGCTCCGTTGCAACCGGGAGGTCCGCGAGATCATGGTGCAGAACGGCACCGCGCGCGGCGTGCGCCTCGCTTCCGGCGAAATCATCGACGCCGATCTCGTCGTGTCCAACGCGGACTCCGCATGGACCTACCGGCATCTGCTGCCGTCGTCCGCACGTTCGCGCTGGACCGACCGGCGTATCGAGCGCGCACGCTATTCCATGAGTCTGTTCGTCTGGTATTTCGGCACGCGCCGCAAATACAACGATGTGCCGCACCACACTATTCTGCTCGGCCCGCGCTACAAGCGATTGTTGACCGACATTTTCGAACGCAAGATCCTCGCCGATGATTTCAGTCTGTATCTGCATCGGCCGACGGCAACGGATACGTCGCTCGCTCCGGAGGGCAACGACGCGTTCTACGTGCTGTCGCCGGTTCCGCATCTGCAGAGCGGCACGGACTGGAGTGAAGAGGCCGAGAGATACCGTAGCGCCATTGCATACGAACTATCCAGCACGGTGCTGCCCGATCTGGAAAACCAAATCGTCAGTTCGCGGATGATGACGCCGCAGGATTTTCAGGACCGACTGTGCTCGTTCCGCGGTGCCGCCTTTGGGCTGGAACCAGTCCTGACGCAGAGCGCATGGTTTCGCCCTCACAACAAAAGCGAAGATATCGCAAACCTGTACCTGGTGGGCGCCGGCACCCATCCCGGTGCGGGCCTGCCCGGCGTGCTTTCCTCAGCGCGCGTTCTCGATTCCCTTGTCCCCGACGCTCAAAATCTGCAGCGCTTAGACCTGGTGACCGCATGACCAATTCGCTCGATTCCGCCGACATGGCCGCGTGCCGCGCATTGCTCAAAGGCGGTTCGCGGACGTTTCATGCGGCCTCGAAGGTACTGCCCCGGAGGGTCAGCAATCCCGCCATTGCGCTCTATGCGTTTTGCCGACTGGCAGATGACGCAGTCGATCTGGGTGACAACCGCACTGCCGCCGTAGAGCGTCTAAGGGAAAGGCTCGATCGCGCCTATCATGGTCAGCCGATGGATCGGGCTGCCGATCGCGCATTCGCCGACGTCGTCGCGCGATTTTCGATCCCGCGTGAAGTACCGGAAGCGCTGCTCGAGGGATTGGCGTGGGATGCCGAGGGGCGCCGTTACGAGACCTTGCCGGAGCTCTACGCCTATGCCGCACGGGTCGCCGGCACGGTCGGGGCCATGATGACGCTCGTGATGGGTCAGCGTACGCCCGAAATTGTAGCGCGGGCCTGCGACCTTGGCGTCGCCATGCAGTTGACAAATATCGCCCGCGACGTCGGGGAGGATGCGCGCGCCGGCCGGCTCTATCTGCCGCTGGAGTGGTTGCGGGACGCCGGCATCGATCCGGATGCCTGGCTGGCCAAGCCCGAGTTCACCGGCGAAATTTCGACCATCGTTCAGCGATTGCTCGATACCGCCGATGCGCTTTATGGCCGCGCTACGCTTGGCATCAGGAACCTGCCGCGGGCCTGTCGGCCCGGCATCTACGCAGCGCGGGCGCTCTACGCGGAGATTGGCCGGGAGCTCGAGCGCGGTGGGCTCGATTCGGTTTCGCGGCGCGCCGTGGTTTCGAACGATCGCAAGCTCAAGGTGCTGGCGCGGACGCTTTTCTCGCTTAGGACCGAATGGGCACCGGCAAGGAGGCTTGCACCGATGGCCCAACTCGATGAGACTCGCTTTCTGATCGAGGCCGTGGCGAAGACGCCGATGCGCCATCGCGCGCCGGAAGTCAGGTCGAAGCCGATCGAGGATCGGGTGGTTTGGGTCATCGATCTCTTTGCCCGGCTGGAGCAGCGTGACCGTTTGCAGCGTGCGGCGTCCGTTCGATAGGTGACGAGGCGATGTCTGACTCGGTAACGATCGGCGATGACAGCATTGCCGTCGCGGAAAGTCACCGCGCGCAGGCGAAGATCTGGTTCGAGTCCCTGCGTGACCGGATCTGTGCCGAGGTCGAGGCGCTTGAGCGCGAGGCACCGGCTGAATTTTTCCCCGGGGCACCCGCGACGTTCACCTACAAGCCGTGGAAGCGCACCACCGGCAGCGGTGGCGGCACCGGCGGCTTCCTCAGCGAAGGCAGGCTGTTCGAGAAGATTGGCATCCACACGTCGTCGGCCAATGGCAAACTGATGCCCGAGATGGCGAGAACGTTGCCCGGCGACGGCGTGCAGCTTGACTATGTTTCCACCAGCATCAGCCTGATCATGCATCCGCGCAGCCCGCGCGTGCCGACGGTGCACATGAACACGCGGTTCCTCTCGACTGCGCAGGGCTGGTTTGGCGGTGGCGCCGATCTCACGCCGATGCTGCCGGAGCAGCGCACCGAGGACGCGCCGGACACCGTGACGTTTCACGACGCCATGAAGCGCGCGTGCGATGCCCATGACCCCACCTATTACGGCAAGTTCAAGCCGTGGGCGGACACCTACTTCTTCCTGCCGCATCGCGGCCAGGCACGCGGCGTCGGCGGCATCTTCTACGATCATCTCAACACCGGCGATTTCGAGAAGGACTTTGCCTTCACCCGTGATGTTGGTCTCGCGTTGCTGGATGTCTATCCGCGGATCGTGCGGAAGCGGATGATGGAGCCGTGGACTGAGGCGGAGCGGGCGCAGCAACTCGCCTGCCGTGGGCTCTATGTCGAGTTCAATCTACTTTACGACCGCGGAACGATGTTCGGACTTCAGACCGGCGGCAACATTGAAACCATCCTGAGTTCGATGCCGCCGGTGGTCACTTGGGCATAGAATTCCAGGTGCGGGAGATGGCACGCCATGGACGACTATCTCGGATTTATCGAGTTCTTCGTCGTGGCAATGTTCGTCATGGCCTGGGGTGTGCTTGAACTGGTCGGAAGGCGGCTCGACAAGAAGAAGGAAGCCGAGCGGGCAAAGCAGGAAAACGCGACCCCGCCATCCTAGAGCGTTTTCAGGCGAAGTAGTAACCGGTTCGCGTGAAGAAAACGCGTCAAGACAAGAATCCAGAGCCCCGTTCCGATTCAATCGGAACGGGGCTCTGGAACGCGCCTTGCTATCGACGCGCCCGTGGCATCCGGAATGGCAGCATCGACTGCACAATCGGCATCCTGAAGCGATCCAGCGACAGGCTTTCGTGCATCAATATCACGGGTTCATCCAACAGTTTGGCGGATATTGTCGACCGGGCATAGAACGGCGCGTCTTCCAGCGTTCTTAGAACGCTCGGGGCGTCTTCGCTGCGGACCTCGCGTCCGATCTGCCAGCCCGTGCGCTTGAGCGTATGAAGGGCCGGCGGTTCAAACGTCTGCAGGCGGCCTTGCGGATCGAAGGTCATCGCGAGGTCGACACGGCTGCCGTCGCGCCGTCGCGCCTCGTACAGGATGGCTGCACCGTCACGCGTCGCGCCGCGGGACCATTGCCAGTCGGAAAACCCGCTTTCGAGCGGCGCGTCACCCCTGTTCATGTCGAAATAGCCGTCGCCCTGCCAGCGCAGATGCGGCTGGTCGAGCGCGACCTGCACCCGTGCGCAGGGCGCAATCGGCCACCACCGATGATTGCCGCTCTCGTTCAGCGTAAACGCCTGCTGCGTGATGGCCGTTGGAACGACGCGCACCGTGCCACGGAGTCGCCGGGGGATCGGTGCTGTGATCTCATCGATGCGGATTGTCAGCGCCTTGCCATCCCATGAGAGATTGCTCGGGCCCACCGTGAAGGAGTTCGATGTGCGGCTGACAGCGCTACTTGGGCGTTCCGTCATCGCCCATCGCTTGCTGTTCCTGGTGTATACTGCGACATTGATGGCGCAATGATTGAGCGGATCGGCCGGACCTTTGCGTCTTGCCAAAGCGTAATAGGGCGAAAACACGCTGCCGATGAACGCGATGATGGTAATGCCATTTTTCCCGTCGTCGCTCAGCGCGTCGACATACCACCACGCATAGCCATTTGGCGGAACGATTTTGGCGAAGTCAGGTCCGCAAGCAGGCTGGCCGCAGCCGAGCGGCCCGCCAACGCCGCCATCGGTACCCCCGGGCCTGGATGCGTGCTGCCTCCCGCCAGATAGAGTCCCGGGATCTTTGTCCGGACTCCCGGCCGCTGGAACGAGGCGGTCCATCCGTGCGAGCTGCGGCCATAGAGCGCGCCGCCCGTCGCCGGGAACATCCGGTTGAAGTCCGCGGGTGTCGTCACTTGCATCGCATCCGGCTGCCGCTGGATCTGCAGGCCCCTTCGCTTCAGCACGCCAAATGTCCGCTGCGCGCATTGTTCTACCTCCGCTGTATCGTAGGCATGCCGGTCGCCATTGGCAGGTGCGTTAATGAGAACCAGGAACTTTTCCGGGCCGTTCGCGATGGCTTGGCCTTCGTCGCGATCCTGGGCGCAGACATAGACCGTTGGCTCGCGCGGCAGCCTGTCGCGCGCAAAGATGTCATCGAATTCGGCCGCATAATCGCCCGAGAAGAAGACGTTATGCCGTCGCAACGGAAATCCAGCCGGCGTGGCGACCACACTCCAGGTCATCGCAGACAACGAGCGTGCACGGCGCGGGATCGCCGCGGCGGCGCGGCGGGCAGGGATGCCGAACAGGCCGTTCGCGACCGCGCCGACATCGGCATTCATAATAACGGCGTCGGCCGCAATGCGTTCGCCGCTCGCAAGCCTGACGCCACCGGCGCGTCCGCAGGAGACGAGGACTTCGCTCACCTCCTGACCATATCGAATCGTGGCGCCAAAGGACTTTGCGCCGTCCGCCAGCGCCCTCGCCAAGGCGTGCATGCCGCCGTCGATACTCCAGACGCCCTCTCGCTCCACATGCGCCACCAGCATCAAGGTCGCGGGCGCCAGAAAAGGCGAGGAACCGCAATAGGTGGCATAGCGCCCGAACAGTTGGCGCAGTCGAGGATCGGAAAAATATTGTCCAAGCGCCGACCACATCGACGAGAATGGTCTGATTTGCGGCAGCCGTATCAGTCCGCGAAAGCCGTCGGCGCCGATTAGTCCACCCATGCTTGGCTGTGAGGCGCGCAAAAACGGCTTCTCGAGAATGTCGTAGATGCGTTTGGTATCCCGGCAGAAAGCACGATAGCCGTCAGCTTCGGTTGCGCCCGCAAAATCGCCGATCGCCTCGACCGTTCGTTCGTCCTCGGCAAACAGATCCAGCCGGGTGTGCTCGTCCCAGGCGTGCCTGGCCAGTACTTCCAGCGGGCGGAGGCAAACATGATCGGCGAAGTTCTGGCCGGCCGCCGCAAACAGCTCTTCGAACACCCAGCGCATCGTGAACACTGTCGGGCCGCTGTCGATCAGTGAAGGACCGACTGCGACTTGCCGCATCTTGCCGCCGAGCGACGTGCTGCGTTCGACGACGGTGACGTCCAGCCCGCGTGCTGCGAGTGCGAACGCGGAGACCAGCCCGGCCACGCCGGCGCCGACAATGGCAACACGATCTCTGGGCATGTTCGCGCCGGCTCCGCGTTGTCGATTGACATGTGTCCATATTTATTTACAGTTATAGTGACAAGTCAAATTGACTATTCCTTTGTTCCAACACGGGAGCCTTGCCATGGACGTCACCAACCGGATCGAGCGGGCCCTCAATGACGCGATCGGCCGGGCGGAGGTTCCGGGCTGTCCTCCTCGTCTCGCTGCGGCCATGCGTTACGCCGTGTTTCCCCGAGGTGCGCGGGTGCGGCCCCGGCTTTGTCACAGCGTCGCGGCGGCTTGCGGCGAAGATCATCCGGCCGCGACGGAAGCCGCGGGGGCTGCGCTTGAACTGCTGCATTGCGCCTCGCTCGTACATGACGATCTGCCGTGTTTCGACGCTGCTGAGACACGTCGCGGTCGTCCATCGGTTCACAAGGCTTTCGGCGAACCGCTGGCGGTCCTCACGGGCGATGCGCTGATCGTTCTCGCGTTCCAGACGCTGGCGCGTCTTCAATGTGCACCGGAGCGGCTCGCGCCCCTGACGTTGACGATCGCCCAATCTGTCGGCGTGCCCTCGGGCATCGTCGCGGGCCAGGCCTGGGAGTGCGAATCGCAGATTGATCTAGCACACTATCACCGCTCCAAAACCGGCGCACTGTTCGCTGCGGCGACCGTTGCCGGAGCCGCGTCCGCCGGCGCCGACGCCGAGCCGTGGCGGATGGTGGGTGAGAAACTCGGCGAGGCCTATCAGGTTGCCGACGATATCCGCGACGCCGCTTCGGATGAACAGGAGATCGGTAAACCCGTCGGCCGCGATCTCGCGCTGGGGCGTCCGAGCGCGGTGATCGAGCTCGGCCTCGATGGCGCGCTCTACCGGTTGCATGAACTGGTGCGCGGCGCGATCGATGCGATGCCGCCGTGTCCCAATGGCGCCGAGTTGCGTTCCCTGATGCTCTCGGAGGCAAAGCGCCTGGTGCCTGCCAAACTTGCCCAGTTCGCCGCGTAGCAATCATGGCCACGATCGCGCATCGCGGGGTCGCTGGTGAAGAGACGGACGCGCGACGCGGGGAGGAGACCGATCGGCCGGCCGCCCCCGAAGCACAAACTGCCTTGCGGTTATCTTTGCAGGACCGGCTGCTCGGTCTGCGCGACAAGATGCTTGCGAATCAGGATTTCCAGCGATTTGCAGGCACTTTTGCGCTCACACGGCCGATCGCACGGCGGCGCGCGAGCAAGCTCTTCGACCTGTGCGCCGGCTTCGTCTATTCGCAAATCCTGCTGGCTTGCGTCCGCCTGAAATTGCTCGATCAACTGACAGGAGGGCCGCTAAGCGCCGCGGAATTGTCGTCGCGGCTGCCGCTGCCCTCAGACGCGACCGTGCTGCTGCTCGACGCTGCGGTTTCGCTGCAACTGCTGCAGCGCCGGAGTGGCAGCCGTTACGGTCTCGGTCCTCTCGGCGCGGCCCTGATGGGTAATCCCGGCGTCGTCGCGATGATAGAGCATCATGCGATGCTTTATGGCGACCTGAAAGATCCCGTCGCGCTGCTGCGCGGCGACGTCGGAGCAGGTCAGCTCGCGGCTTACTGGCCTTACGCCGGAAATCGGAAGGCCGCCAATCTTTCGCATGAGGCGATCGCACCTTACACCGCGCTGATGGCGGCATCGCAGCCGATGATTTCGCAGCAGGTGCTGTCGACCTATTCGTTCCGCGGACACCGTTGCCTGCTCGATATCGGCGGCGGCGATGGTTCCTTCATCGCCGAGATCGCGGCGCAAACCCCAAGACTGCGCTGCGTGCTTTTCGATCTGCCTGCGGTCGCCGACCAGGCGAGCGAACGGCTTCGCGCCGTGGGACTATCCTCACGCGCAGTTGCGATCGGCGGCAGTTTCCTGACCGATAGATTGCCTGATGGTGCCGACATCGTCTCCCTGGTGCGGGTAATCCACGATCACGACGACGCTGATGTCATGACCCTGCTCCGTGCGATCCGCCGCGCTTTGCCGGCCAACGGAACACTGCTGATCGCCGAGCCGATATCGGGAGTCCGCGGCGCCGAGCCGATCGGGGATGCCTACTTCGCTTTCTATTTGCTGGCGATGGGAAGCGGCCGGCCTCGAACCTTCGCGCGCATCCAGGAAATGCTCACAGAGGCTGGCTTCGCAGATATCGCATCGCGGCCTGCGGCGATGCCGATGCTAGCCAGCGTCATTACCGCCAGATCGCGTAATAGTTCTGTTAATCTAGCTTGACACTTAAATACGTCAGGTTAGCATTACAGTAGCGGAGTCCTTCCGCGCACCAGTCGAAGATCGGAGTGGGCGATGGATACCATCGCGGTGGTCCTTAGGCAGCCGGAGCAAATCGAGCTCAATCGGCTTGCTTTGACTCCCCCGACTCCTGACGACGTCGTCGTCGATGTCGACTGGAGCGGCGTCAGCACCGGCACCGAGCGGCTGCTGTGGTCGGGACGGATGCCCCCGTTCCCGGGAATGGGATATCCGCTGGTGCCCGGCTACGAGTCGGTGGGGCGCGTGATCGAAGCCGGATCCGCCACCGATCTGCATCCCGGCCAGCAGGTTTTCGTTCCCGGCGCAAAATGCTTCGGCGAGGTCCGCGGACTGTTCGGCGCATCGGCCTCGCGCTTGGTGGTGCCGGCAAAGCGCGTGCTGCCGCTTGACCAGAACCTCGGCGAACGCGGAATTCTATTGGCGCTGGCCGCGACGGCCTACCACGCCATCACGGCGCGCGGCGCGTCGGCGCCGGACTGCATTGTCGGTCACGGCGTGCTGGGCCGGCTGCTGGCCCGCATCTCGATCGCGATGCGAAACGATCCACCGACGGTATGGGAGAAGAATCCAGCGCGTGCCGGTGGCGCCATCAATTACGGCGTCATCGATCCCGAGCACGATTCACGGCGCGACTACAAGAGCATCTACGACGTCAGCGGCGATGCCGGCCTGCTCGATTCGTTGATCGGCCGGATCGCGCCGGGCGGCGAGATCGTGCTGGCCGGTTTCTACAGCGAGCGACTGTCCTTTGCGTTCCCGCCCGCGTTCATGCGCGAGGCGCGGCTTCGCATTGCCGCTGAATGGCAACCGTCTGACCTCGTCGCGATCAAGACACTGATCGAGTGCGGACGCCTGTCGCTCGAGGGGCTGATTACCCACCACCACGACGCCCGGGATGCTTCTAACGCCTATCGCATCGCGTTCGAGGATTCGGCGTGCCTGAAAATGGTCCTGAACTGGAGTTCGCTCTCATGAATGCCGTGCCTCAAATCAACATGAAGGACGCTCTGCGGGCCGAGGCCGCGATCGAGCCGGACGCGCCGGTGACGACGCCCGTGACCAAGGAAACCCAGATCATCGCGATCTATGGCAAGGGTGGCATCGGCAAGAGTTTTACGCTCGCCAACCTGTCTTACATGATGGCGCAGCAGGGCAAGAAGGTGCTGTTGATCGGCTGCGATCCCAAGAGCGACACCACCTCGCTGCTGTTCGGCGGGCGCGCCTGCCCGACCATCATCGAAACCTCGTCCAGGAAGAAGCTCGCTGGCGAGGAGGTGAAGATCGGTGACGTCTGCTTCAAGCGCGACGGCGTGTTCGCCATGGAGCTTGGCGGCCCCGAAGTCGGCCGCGGCTGCGGCGGCCGCGGCATCATTCACGGCTTCGAGCTGTTGGAAAAGCTCGGCTTCCACGAGTGGGGTTTCGACTACGTGTTGCTCGATTTCCTTGGCGACGTGGTCTGCGGTGGCTTCGGCCTGCCGATTGCACGCGACATGTGCCAGAAGGTCATCGTCGTCGGATCCAACGATCTGCAGTCGCTTTACGTCGCCAACAACGTCTGCTCGGCGGTGGAATATTTCCGCAAGCTCGGTGGCAATGTCGGCGTTGCCGGCATGGTCATCAACAAGGACGACGGGACCGGCGAGGCAGCGGCGTTTGCGCACAACGTTGGCATTCCCGTTCTCGCGGCAATCCCGGCCGACGACGACATCCGCAAGAAGAGCGCTAATTACGAGATCATCGGGCTGCCGGGCGGGCAGTGGAGTTCCCTATTCGAGGAACTTGCGAAGAACGTCGGCCTGGCGCCGCCGGTTCGTCCGACACCGCTGACGCAGGACGGTCTGCTCGGCCTGTTCAAGGGCGAAGTCGTGGGCCGCGGCGTGGTGCTGGATCCGGCGACCATGGAAGACATGTGCGGCAGATCCGTCGTCGACAAGCCATCCCTCGAAGTCGTCTACGACGCCGCATGAGGACCACATGATGCGGAGAGCGACATGAACGTCATCCTGCCTCGATACGCCGGCGCGATAGCTGAGTCTGTCGTCGGCGATCACGTTGAGGTCAACGTCGCGTCGGATGCCACCGTGACGGATGCTGTGGTTGCGCCTCTCGCGATCAACGCTGCGGCGACGAGGGCCGACGGGCTTGGCTGTCATGCCGGTGCTGCGGAACTAAAGACAGCCGCCAACGCAGCGGGAAAGAGCGAGATTCTCGATCGCTACGCGGCGGATTATCCCAAAGGACCGCACGACCAGCCGCAAAGCATGTGCCCGGCATTCGGCTCGTTGCGGGTTGGCCTGCGCATGCGCCGGACCGCGACGATCCTCTCAGGCTCGGCCTGTTGCGTGTACGGTTTGACGTTTACTTCGCATTTCTACGGCGCGCGGCGCACCGTGGGTTACGTCCCCTTCAATTCGGAGACGCTGGTCACAGGCAAACTGTTCGAAGATATCCGCAAAGCCGTCTTCAAGCTCGCGGACCCTGCGCTTTACGACACCATCATCATCACCAATCTCTGCGTGCCGACGGCCTCTGGTGTGCCGCTCGACCTGTTGCCGGATGAGATCAACGGTGTACGGATCATCGGCATCGATGTGCCGGGTTTCGGTGTGCCGACCCATGCCGAGGCAAAAGATGTGCTGGCCGCGGCCATGCTCGAATATGCCCGCAAGGAAGTCGAGCAGGGGCCGGTGCAGGCGCCCCGCGGCGGCAGGAGCGAGCGGCCAACGGTTGCTCTCGTAGGCGAAATGTTTCCCGCGGATCCCGTCGGTATCGGCATGATGCTGGAGCCGCTGGGTCTGGCCGCCGGTCCAGTAGTGCCGACGCGCGAGTGGCGTGAGTTGTATGCGGCGCTGGATTGTTCGGTGGTCGCCGCGATTCATCCGTTCTACACCGCGAGTTTTCGGCAGTTCGACCTGGCCGGGAGAAAGATCATAGGCTCCGCGCCGGTCGGTCATGACGGCACCGAGGCCTGGCTCGAATCGATCGGAACCGCCTGTAACGTCGCCCGCGACAAGATCGATGCCGCCAAGAACCGCTTCCTGCCGATGATCAGGGCGGCTTTGGCGGCAAAGCCGATCGATGCCCGGATCACCGTATCCGGCTACGAAGGTTCGGAACTCCTGGTCGCACGGCTGCTGATCGAAAGCGGCGCCCGCGTGCCGTATGTCGGCACGGCGTGCCCGAGAACGCAGTGGTCGGATGTCGATCGGCAATGGCTGGAGGGCAGAGGCGCACGCGTCCAGTACCGCGCGTCGCTGGAGATGGATCTGGCTGCCGTCGGTGAGTTCAAGCCGGATCTCGCTATCGGCACCACGCCGGTGGTTCAGAAGGCAAAACAGCTGGCGATCCCGTCGTTGTATTTTACCAATTTGATTTCGGCGCGGCCGCTGTTCGGCGTCGCCGGGGCCGGCTCGCTGGCGCAGGTCGTCAATGCCGCCCTCGCAAATCAAAGCCGCTTTGACGAGATGAAGGCGTTCTTCGGAGACGTCGGCGAAGGCCACGCCGCGGGTGTTTGGGAAAATACGCCGCGGGAAAACCCCGCATTCCGGGAGAAATACAGAAAACAGATCGAAGCCCAGGCCAAGAAGCGCAAAGCCGAGGAGATGATCTGATGCTCGTCCTCGACCATGATCGCGCGGGTGGCTATTGGGGGGCGGTCTACACCTTCACCGCCGTGAAGGGCATGCAGGTCATCATCGACGGCCCGGTCGG
>PNLC01000009.1 GCA_013822885.1 Bradyrhizobium sp. | reverse complement strand
GGCGTGGGGCATGCTGATCCTCACCTCCGGCGCGATGCTGGCGCTGATGGTGCTGACCAGCCGCTCGCAGTCGCAGCGCTCCCGCATCATCGTGATCGCGCTCGTTACCATGGTGCTGGCGGCGGCGCTGGTCGCGGTGCTGCTGTCTTTCGATACCGTCTCGCAACTGTTCAAGCAGCGCGCCAGTTTCGACCAGAGCTATGACGAGGGCCGTTTCGGCCGCTTCGGCCGGCACCTCCTCGGCGCCGAGATGGCGCTCGGGCTCCCGCTCGGCATCGGACCGCTGCAGTTCAACCGTTTCTTTCCGGAAGACACCCACAACTCGTTCCTGAACGCGTTCATGTCGGGCGGCTGGCTGTCCGGGGTCTGCTACCCAGCGCTGATCTTCGTCACCGTCCTGACGGGATTCCGTTATGTGTTTGTCCGTGTGCCGTGGCAGTGGACTTACCTGGCGATCTTTTCGGCGTTTCTCGGCACGGTGGGTGAAGGGTTCATCATCGACACCGACCATTGGCGGCACTTCTGGCTGATGCTGGGCGTGATGTGGGGCATGTTCGTCGCCGCCGAACGCTGGAAGAGAACCACCTAGAAATCCTTGCGGCGAGCGTGGTCTATTTCTCCACGCCAAACGTCAGGCCGGCATGATCGACGAGACGCTTGATCAGCTTATGCTGCATCGCTGCTCCAGGCGTCCAGATTCCTGCCGGAACATCCGGCGCATCGCGCAGCAGACAGATCGCGCATTCCGAGATCATCTTCGAAGTCGAGCCATAGCCGGGATCGCGGTCGCCCTTCACCGATGCACGAACCTGGCGGCCGTCGGGAGCGATGGCGACATAGAGCAGATCGTAGCCCCCATTCTCGCGCTCCTCCTTCGACGGCCCCTCGCCCGGCTTGGGCGCATTGGGGCCGGTCTTTTCGGTGTTGGCGGCCATCACGAGCCTGGCGTTGGCCTCGCCCTTCTCGCCGGGGCCCGTCAGGACCATTTCGTCGTAGACGAACTCCTGGCCGTACGGAAAACCCATCAGCATGTTCGAGCGGTGGACGTTGCGAGTGTTGATCAGTGCCATCATGAAAGGCGCGCTCCAGGACTGCAGGTCTTCCTCATAGGTCGGCCTGCTGCCCGGCGGCTGCTTCGGCCCCTTGAATCCGGGCGTCAGCGCAAACGGATCCTTGAGCATCGCCACAAGGCTGAGATCCTTGGCAACCGCCTCGAAGGTCGCCTTGGCGCTCGCCGCCGTACCACCTGAAAGCGTGCCGCGCATGTCGCGCACACGTCCCTTGACGCGGGAAGCCGGCGCGCCGAACACCCGCATGGCTTCCGCCTGCACATAGAAGGTCCCGAGTTCGAACGGTACCGAGTCGAACCCGCACGAAAACACGATGCGTGCACCGCTCGCTTTCGCCGCGCCTTCATGCTTGTCGATCATTTGGCGCATCCACAGCGGCTCGCCGCAGAGATCGAAATAGTCGACGCCAGACGCGACGCACTCCGCAATCAGATCGTTGCCGTAAAACTGATACGGGCCAACGGTCGAGATGATCGACTTCGCCTGCGCTACCATGGCATTCAGCGACGCAGGATCGCCGGCGTCGGCGACGATCAGGGGCGTGTCCGCAAGCGTGCCGACGGCATCGCGGACAGAGGCGAGCTTGTCCTTGCTGCGCCCGGCCATCGCCCATTTCAGATTGGCGTCGCCCTTGTAGTGAGCGGCAAGATATTCGGCGACGAGCTGGCCCGTAAAACCGGTGGCGCCATAGACGATGATGTCGAACTTCGACGAAGACATATTCGATTTCCTTTAGGACTCGTCATTGCGGCCCGGTGGCTCGCAATGTCGCCTTCCTCCAACTTTCGCAAGGCTATTTCTTGGCGTAGGACACGCCCATACCCGCGCGGACGTCGGCCTGTATACCGTAGGGCGCGATGGGGTAGCGCAGGCCATTCTTCGCCAGTTGCTTCATACCAACGATGGCCTTGGCGAGATGCGCCGGCTTCAGCGCCATCAGCATCTCCTCGTCGGGCACGCCCCCATAACGACGCTCGGCAAAGCACGGCAGCGACAGGCTCGGCTCGCCGGTCTTGAGCGCCCGCCCCCAGGAATCGGCGCATGCGGTTTCGCCGACCACGCCCCATTCGAATTTCTTGTACCCGGTATATTGCAGGCCGTTGATCAGGATGATCATCTGGCCAGGCGTCGCGTAGACGAGGCAGATGTCCGGCGGATCGAGCCTGCCGCTGGTGAGCGGGCTCACCGCCATCGCCTGGTACCGGCCGAACGGCACCACGTCGAGCGCTTCCTGACGCTTGCGCGCATCCTCCGCCGTGCCGTGCCAGACGCCGACATAATTTTCACCGGCGAGCCACTTCTCGTCCTGCGGCGCCAGTCCGATCACCGCGCGGCACTGGGCGCCGACCAGGTCTTCGCCGGTGATGCCCACGGTCCAGCCGAGCCGCGAGGCCATGCTGACGATCTGGTCGGTGGTATGCACGGCCGAGGGACGCCGAATTTTCGGAATCGCCGTCATCTCCTCGACGCGGGCGAACATCTTGATGCCGATCACCGTCGTCTTCAGCCGAAGCAGGCTGTTGAGGTCGGCGACCATGCCGGCCAGATCGAATGCTTCCGGCGGCGTCTGCTGTTGCATGGCGTAACCTCCCAATCGGCGCGCTGAACCGCGCCTGTTGTCTCGATTGTAGCCCGGCTGCTGATCCGCGGCTACTTCGCCGCCGGGCCTGGCAGCAACTCGTCGATCCTGCCGGTGGCCCGGTACGCAATGAGCCCTATCCATTCGCGGATCGCCAGATCGGTGCGTCCCAAACCTTCGGCGGCGGCGTTGGAGAACGTCTTCAGATCGCCGCGTCCGCCGACACGCCAATCGACCGGATAGGGCTCGACCGCAAATCCCGCCTTCCGAAACAAACCGACCGAGCGCGGCATGTGGAAGGCTGACGTCACCAGCAACCATCGCTCGCCGTCCCTGGGCGCGACCAACGCCTTCGAGAAATCGGCGTTCTCCTTGGTGTTGCGCGACTGCCGTTCCATCGTCAGCCGTGATTTGTCGACGCCGAGGCTTTCGAAGATTTCGCCGGCGAAATCGGCTTCCCTGGCGTCGTTGGAGACGAGGTTTGCGCTGCCGCCGGAAAACACCACGCGCGCATTGGGATATCGCTTCGCCAGCGCCGCGGCCGCAATGATACGGTCCGGCGCGCCCCGGACCACCGGCGTGCCGCGCGCCGCCGAAATATCCGGGTCGATCGATCCACCGAGCACGATGATGCCATCAGGCGCACCGCGTCTGGCATCCCATGGCGGAAAGCGCTGCTCCAGCGGATAGAGCAAGGCTGAACCCAGCGGCGAAAGCCCGCATATCACGAGCAGCAGGACCGCCGCGATCACCAGCTTGCGGCCGAGCGAAGCGAAGCGCGTGAACATCAGAACGGCGCCGATGAAGCCGACACCGATCAAAAAATTTGTCGGCAACAGCAGGAAGCCGACCGTCTTGGACAGAGTAAAAAACAAGGGGAGCCCCGGAATTGACCGCCCCCGTCATACGCGGGCTTGACCGGTGTATCCATCCATCTTCGAAAATGCCTCGTTCGAAAATTTATGGATTGCCGGCTGGAGCCCGGCCATGATGCCGAACAGATTACAACAGCGCCTGCCAGAAAGCCTCCCATGTCCCATCATCACCTGCATTCCAGCCCCGAAACCTGCCACTGGGGCTTTTTTGAAGCCAAGTTGAAGCCGGTCATGACCATCGCCAGCGGCGATGAAGTCACCATCGACACCGTGACCGGCGGCCCTGAGGTGGTGCCCGACCGGAGCAAGTTTCACGTGCCCGCGGAACTTGCAGCCATTCACGCCCAGAACGAGCGGATGGTGCCGGGCCATATTCTGACCGGCCCGATCGCTGTTACCGGTGCCGAGCCCGGCGATGTTCTGGAGGTCGACATCCTCGACGTCCAGCTCCGACAGGATTGGGGCTACAACCTGATCCGGCCGCTGGCCGGCACCCTGCCCGACGATTTCCACGAGCCGCGGCTGCTGAACATCCCGCTCGACCGTGCGCGGATGGTTGGCCGGTTGCCGTGGGGCCTCGATCTGCCGCTCAAGCCGTTCTTTGGCGTGATGGGCGTGGCACCGCCGCCAGCGTGGGGCCGCATCACCTCGCTGATTCCGCGCGCGATGGGCGGCAACCTCGACAACAAGGAACTCGGCGCCGGCGCAAAACTGTTCCTGCCGGTGTTCGTGCCGGGCGCGCTGTTCTCCTGCGGTGACGGCCACGGCGTGCAGGGCGACGGCGAAGTCTGCGTCACTGCGATCGAGACCGCGCTGCAGGGACGCTTCCGCCTGACGCTGCGCAAGGATTTGCGGCTGGACTATCCGCGCGCCGAAACGCCTGATCATTACATGACGATGGCGATGGACCCCGACCTCGACCAGTGCGTGGTGCGCGCACTGCGCGACATGATCGTGCTGCTCGGCGAGAAGCGCAACCTGTCGCGCGAGGACGCCTACACGCTGTGCAGCCTTGCCGCCGATTTGCGCGTGACCCAGACCGTCAACGGCTCCAAGGGCATTCACTGCATGATCGCAAAGACGGTCGTGCACGGATAGCGCGGCTTACAGCTCCGCGCGCAGCGCGAGCTTGGCGTGAAACGCGACGCTGGTTTTTCCGACCAGCGCCGTTCCGTTGACGTCGGCGGCATCAGCCGAATATGAACCAGTAAAGCCGCAGGTGACTTCGCGGCCGCCGAACAGCGGCCGCACGCCGGCCGATCTGGTGTGCTCGTTGGTGATCAGCTCACCACGCCATTTGCCGCGATCGGCGGTGTAGGAGCCGGTGTAGTAAAAGTACGAGTCGCCGCCGGCGATCTTGCCGTCGAACAGCATGATGACGCCGCTGGCGCGGCCATGCCCGCCATCCGTCATTTCGATTTGAATGCTGTAGAGCCCGTTCGTTACTTTCATTGCGCCCAAGGTGCCGCCTTCCGACCGACATCATCGTCATTGCGCGCGGTGCGAAGCAATCCAGAAATCGACCGCCCGGCTGGTTCGTTTCGCCGCGCCATCGCATCCCCCCCGGAGCCAGACTTCCGGGTGGCTCAGGGGCTGCCGGCCCCGTCCACAGCCCGGACGATCGATTTTCGTTATATTTATCAATATAATACGAGGCTATCCACAAGGCAGTTGACTGCTCTGTGCAAAACTAAATAGAGTCTAAATAGATACTTTTCAGTACACCTTTTGCACAGTAGCGTTTTCCCATGGCTACAGAAAAAGCCGAAACCGACCGCGTTCCCGTTACGTTGGCACTCTCGACCATCAACTATCTCGAAAGGTTGGTGAGACAGGGCACCCACGGCACAAGCGTTCCCGGCGTTGCACGGACCCTTATCGAGGAAGGCATTCGGCTGGCCATCAAGGATGGGCTGCTTGCGATCCGCGACAACGGCAAGGCATCCTGACGGGAATTTCGAGGGCGCGGCGGATCCATAGAAAATGGGGCCGCCGATATGTTTGCTAATAGACCGACCTGGACCACCGAACGCGTCGAACTGCTCAAGGGCCACTTCGACGCCGGCCTCTCCTGCCGCGAGATTGCCGCCGCCATCGGCGTCACCCGTAACGCCGTCATCGGCAAACTCGCACGCCTTGAACTGACCCGCGGACCCGCACGGGCCAAACCGCGCGCGGACAAGACCGCGCGAGAGCGCTCGCGCAAATCCATCCCTCGCCTGCAATACCGCATGCTGCAGGACGTCTTCGAGAACGAACAGCCGCCGGTCGAGGAGCCGATCGCCAGCGAGCGCCGCTGCTCGCTGTTCGAACTCGGCAACGAACGATGCCGCTGGCCGATCGGAACGCCCGGCGCCGAGGACTTTTGCTTCTGCGGCAACACCCCGATCGAGGGCATGCCCTATTGCTCGGGACACACCCGCCTCGCCTACCGCCCTGGCTCGCGCCAGCGTGTCGTGCGCGGATAGTTCAGCCCAGCCGCCAGCCGACCTCTTCGGCAAAGCTGCGGAAGAACTCCGGCGTATAGGCCTGCTCTGGCGTCTTCCGTACGCGTTCGTCGAGCTTGTGGGCGTCATCGCCCACAAGGATGCGCCAGCGTTCGGCCTTGACACCGTCGAGAATGATCTTCGCCGCCGCAGCAGCCGTCGTCGGCGCCTCATCGCGGAACGTGCGCGCGCGGTCGAGCGCGATCTTCTGGATGTCCTCGTCCGACATCGGCTTGGTGTCGACACCCATGCCGTCCAGACGCTGCCGCGTCGCCAGAATCTCGTTCGGGCTCAATTGCTCGGATTCCGTTCCGCTCTGGATCTTGCGCGAATTGGAAAGGATCGAGGTGCCGATATGGCCAGGCATCACGACGGAGCATTTGATATGCGGCGCGTTGAGCCGCAGATCGGTCATCAAGGCTTCGGTAAATCCCTTCACGGCGAACTTGGCGGCGCTGTAGGCGGTGTGTGGCACGCCCATGCCGACGGTTGCCCAGAAGCCGTTGACGCTCGATGTGTTGACGATATGGGCCTCGTCCGCCTTCATCATCAGCGGCAGGAAGGTACGCACGCCGAGATAGACCCCGCCCCAGCAGATGTTGTAGGTGCGCTCCCACTGCTCGCGCGTGCTGGTGAACAGGCTGCCGCCGCCGCCGATGCCGGCATTGTTGAACAGCAGATGGATCTTGTCGGTCGCCTGCTGCTCGATCAGTTCGTCGCGGAAGCGCTTGAGATGGTCCTCGATGGAGACGTCGGCGATATGAGTGGTGACGCGCAGCCCCTGCGGCAGCCTTTCCGCTTCGCACAGCTTCTTGGTCTCGGCCATCGCCTCCGCAGAAACGTCGCACATCGCGACATTGCAGCCCTCGGCGACGAGCTGGCGTGCCAGTTCGCGACCCATGCCCGTGCCGCCTCCGGTGATCACGGCAAACTTTCCGGCAAAATCCTTCATGGGTACGCTTTCCTCGGCTTTCAGTTTTTGAATTGGGGCCCTCATCGGATGGAGCCCTTGCGAAACCGGACAGTAACAGCTCGCGACTTCAGGTAAAGCCGCCCGTCCGGCAGCCCCCGCAGGGTATCGGAAATGCCCGGACAACCCCTCATTCCCGGCGGACGGTTGCAGCTTGATCTGGCGCAACGCCGTACCGGCGCTGGTAGCCGATGGTCGCAGGCACTGGCCAGGCGTCTGCCGCCGCGATGGCCAGTCCACCCGACAGCGGCCGTTATTGGTTCAGGGCATCGGTGAGGCGAAGTGACAATGCGCGAAAATCTGCATCGGATCGGCTTGTGTCATCTGATCATCGCCGCAAGCTTCGCGGCAACCTCCTGCCTTGCGGCCGACGCCGACCAGGGCGAAACCCTCGCCAGGCGCTGGTGCACGGGTTGCCACCTTGTTGCGGCCGATCAAAAGGCGGCGACGACCGATGCGCCGCCTTTTGCCTCGATCGCGCAGCGTCCCGACTTCGACCCTGCGAAAATCGAGTTTTTCCTGCGCGACCCGCATCCAAAGATGCCGAACATGACGCTTGGACGGTCCGAGGCCGCCGACATCGCGGCCTATATCGCAACGCTGAAGTAGCAAGCCCGCAATAAAAGCCGGGCCGGTGTTCGCCGTTTTCGTTGTTCCAGCTGTCCGGACGTCAGCGCTTGCAGATATCGCGGGTCTGGGTTTCTTCGCGCATGACCCTCGTGATCTCGGACGGCACGAAGGCGCCGAAGTCAGACGGCGCGAGCGTGCCATAGCGTCGATGGTTCTTGAGGGCGTTCAGCAACCTGTCGCCGATGTTCTCGAGGACGCGGGCGTCGCCGGCCGAGATCGGCGGGTTGGACGCTTGCGCCTGCTTCGCGAAGGCAAAGAATTTCGTGGTGGCCTCGACCATCGCTGCGCGGCTGTCGGGATCGCAGAGTTCGCGATCGTCCTGCGCGTAGATGCAGCCGGCCAGTTCTCCCCATTTTCCAGCCATGAAGGCCGACTGGTTTTCGGCTCTCGCGTTTGGCTTGCCGAACTGGCTGGTAACGGTTGCCGACAGGCTGCCAGCCTTCAGGATGAAGTAGCCGGCGCTTGGTTCAATCTTCCTCGCATCCGAACCCAAATCAATCACGCGGAAAATACAGGTCCGCACGACCGGCGCCGTCTCCGGCCGGCCGAGGCGGTTGCTGTCGGCGAACCACGAACCGCCGGACCCGGCTGACGAAACGCCGGAAGAAAAGCCCGGCAGGTAACTCGATATCTGCGGCGCCCAGATCCAGCCGCCGACGACGAGGAAGCCGCCGAAGAAGGCAATGGCTGGCGCGCGAATGAGGCTGAGAACTTCACCCATCGATCTTCAATGTCCTGCTGCTATGCTTTGTACTATGCCTTGGGGCAGTTGTCGGACGTGCCCTTGTATTGATCGAGCATGGATTTCATTGCCGTCGGCATGCTCCAGCCGAAGTCGGCCTTGATCAGTCGCCCGCTGCTGGCGTCCCGTATCAGGGCCGCATTTATCGCGCGGTTGCGTGGACTATCCCAGAGATTCCTGACGGTCGATATTTCCGCGTCGCCATATCGCTTCGCGATGTCAAGCATTTCATCGAATGTCGCAAAATAGCGATTGATGAAGTCGACGATGTAGGCGCGGTTGTTCCTTTCGCAAATCGCGTTCGGATGCGTGACGAGATAGCAGTTCAGCGCCGCCGTCATCTCCTGGGTGCGGGTGAGATCTCGCCAGGCGACGCGATGCCGGTCGGTCGAAAGCTTCGGCAGTTGCCCGTCCCGCTCGATGGACTCGAGAGCGGGATAACAGGCCTCGCGTATCTTGGCCGCTTTCCATTCGCCCATTCGCTCGCCGCCCGGCAGGTAATCGCCAGCATGGCCCAGGACGAAATAGTTGAGCAAATTTGCGCCGACGAAAATGCCGCCCACGACAACGGCCGCGCGCTTCAAAAGGTACATATTTCAACACCGTGCACAAGTTGTGCCCGGCGACGCAATAGCACGCAGGGTGTGTCTAAAAGGTTGACCCGTGGGACAAAGATTTGATGAGGTTAAGGCTGGCTTACCAAGGCGGGGACATGTTTCAGGAGCCAGCCGGAAGGCTCTTCCGGCTGCTTTCATGCCATGTCAGGTCGCTCGCCGGCGCGAACCGGCAGACGGCACTGCAACCTCTCCCGGCCTTTGCTACCCGACGCGCATGCGTTGCTCGATAGCAGCCGCCGGCCCTCCCGCGCGGACGTTGCGGTTGCCGGATGGAAGTGTATTCGGGACCGTGATGCTCTTCCACGGACCAATCGTTTCGACGATGATATTGATCCCGGCGACCGCGCTGTCGATCTGGCGCTGCACGCTGTCGACCTCGGACTTCAGGAACTCCTGCATCTTCTGGAGTTCGGAAACCAGCTTATGCAGTTCGTCTATCGAATTCACCGTCAAGCGCGCGACGGATGTATTGAACCGTTCGGCGCTGACCTCCAGCGGACTGGAGGAAGCAGATTTTTCTTTGCTGGATTGTGTCGCCAAGGTCTCCTCCTGTGGAGGTGTTTTTTCGTCGGGTGCGGCAGGCGTTGGGGTATCCATCAGCTTCTCCCTTGGTGCAGATTTCTCGCGCCGCGAATATCGGGGGTGACCCGGCCACCTTTCTCTGCCGTTCGGATATCCGGAACGACACCGAGAAAACGCAGCGCGAGCCCACTCAGAGCCGCATTTGGATGTAGACTAGACCCAAAGCGCATCATTGCTGCACCCATGCGCATCGCCCCGGCCCGTGCAACAGACGTCGTTGAGTCGTTGGGCGAATTGGTGGCGCGGCGGTGGCGATGCGGCGATCAATCTTGCTGCGCGCACAAGACCGCGGCTCTCAGTCACCTTGAGGAATCGCCGGTTGGTGAGTGTGCCCGGCGCCAGGGATCGAGCCGAGAAAAGGGGTCCAGCCGCCGCACGGCCAGACCCCCGCCTTCCGAAACGCAAAACAAATCCGCAAGACGGCAACGCTCCGCCGGGGTCACAATAATCAACCGAACGTGAGATCTCAATTCCGGACGACCACGGTTAGACGATCGGCTGAGGCGAAGCGGCCCGCGCGCGCTGTTGCATGAGCATGCAGCGACCCGACCGACCAGCCGGTCGCGGCCACCGCGCGATGGGAACGAGTGCCCCGCCGCGAAGGCATCGTCTTGATTGCTGCAGCATGCCGGCGTGAAGAACGGCTCGGTGCCGTCGGCGGCGATCACGCTTTGGCAAGACTGATCGCTATGGCGATTCGTCGCCGCTCGTTTGACCAACCTGTGAATGTCCCCACTCCCAGGGTTGCTGCCGCTTCGTGGAATCACATAGCTTTCGCGCGGGGTAGTGACGAAAACGGGATGGAAACAATGAAGATCCATGTCCTGGAGCGTGCCCTGACGGCTGCCTGCATCATCGCTGCCCTTGCTGTTGTTTTGTGGGGGGTCAAGATCATGGCTGCCTGAGCCAATACGGATCGGCGTCGGCTCGCTCAGATCCGTTGGCCACGCTGTTGGCCTCGGAATCTTGTGAGCTGCTTCGCTTGAGCGTGGCAAAAGAGACTCACCGCCTTCGCTCAAGCAAAGAAACACCAAAATCTCATTGACGCCGATTCCGTACTGACTCATCTTGGCGAATCAAGACGGCAAATCATTGCTAGTACCGAGTTTTGTTTTCCGGTCTTGCGCTGTGTAGCGCAAGCCTGAGGGGAATATTTGAGGTCGATCGCAATGTATTACGGCTTCTATCTGTTCGCGATTGCGCTTGCCGTCATGATCGGTCAGTTGGCGTTTGCACTTTATCAAGTGGCCAGCCTTTTCCTGTCATGAACACGAACCGTCCAGACCGCTATTGGTATGGTCTGGCTGTGATGTTCGTTGCATGGATTGTCATCTGCGGAATCCTGGTTATCTGAACTGCCGTGGTTCACTCTCCCGGGACGTCCAGATCAGGCTCCCGCGCCCGGCCTCCCAGACCTGCGCCGCAACGATGATACCGCCGGCAGTACGGACGCTTGGGATCACGTTGCTGTGGCGCTACGGCACCAGCGGCGGTGCGGAATACCGCACCCCGCCCGGGCCTGGCTCTCCGGTTCTGCCTCGCTAGCAGCGTGTGACCACCTGGCCGTAGGCGTCGACGACCTGGGCGCAACCCGACCCGTAATAAGCGCCAGCCGCGGCTGCGCCGGCGCCAACCGCGACGGCTCGCCGGGTCGTCCGCCGCGCCACCCCGGCATAACTCATCGGCGTCAGCGGGCGTCCGACGCGCGCTTCGGCCGAGGAGACCAGGCCCTTGTCCACGGCCATCTCGCCGTTCCAGAACAGGCCCGCCGCAAGCGTCACAACAGCGGCAACGGTGACGATCAGTTTGTGCGAGACGGTCATTTCTTAGCTCCTGCAGGTGTACCGGGGGGAATTTCATCGAGTTCGATCATCACACCGGAATCGAGTGCAACCTTGGTCGCATCCGCCGGCGGCTTGAATGCAAAGTCTCCATCGGTGTGGGCATCCGTCTTCCAGTCCTTCATTTTCAGGGTGTATTGCGGGGCGCCGGTCACGGTCTTGCTGGTGATCACATATTTGCGCGGCACCGGCTTTGCTCCGGGCTCGATCCAGATCTGCCAGTCGGTATCGGGACCGCGAAACGCCAGGTGCTCGCATTCGACCCCATCCACGACGCCTTGTCCGATATGCTTGGCCTCGAGCACGTTGGCCATCAATTCGTCGTACGAATTGGAGAGCAGCAGGTCCGCGCCGGGCATGCCAGCGCCTGAGCGCGACTGCAGCGTGTTGATCATCTGGTCGATGGTGCCGGCCAGATCCGCCTGCACGTAGGATTTCGCATTATTACCGTAGAGCGAAACCGTCTTGCCGTCGTAGACCAGTTCGACATCGGCGTAGCCGCCGGTGCGCCGGATGCGCAGCTTGTCGGGCCGGGTCATCTTCATCTCACCGGAGCTGGTGAACTGGATCTTCTGCAGTTCGGGCGTAATGGCCTCGATGTCGCTGTCGAATTTTGCCGAAAGCGATTTTTGCCCTGCCAGATAGTCCGCCATACCTTTCAGGATTTTGCCGGGATCGTCGGCACGAGCGCCTGGCGTTGCTGCGACGGAGAGGACGGCGATCGATGCGGCGGTCGCCGAAATTCGTATCAGTGTCCGAAGGTTGGTTCCGGGGGTCATGTGGTCCTCCATGAAATGCGCGTCATTGGGCGCGCGCCATGAATCGTCGCCTTGACTTGAATCAAGGTGGCTTGCGGCCGGACTTCGCTACGGCGCCCGACAGCGCGCGTATTTGATCTCCATGCCGTCCATGCCCGGGAACATGCGGATCACGGCATTGGCATCCACTTCCTTGAGGCTGAACTGCACGCTCGACAGCATGATGTCGGAAGCGCAGGCCGCGACCAGGTTGATCGTCGTCCCGTCATCCTTCTTCGCCTTGATACGGCATCGCGCAAACTTGCCGGTGATCTGGTCGCCCTCGACGATGAAGCCGCCGCCATAGACGTCGGACATGTCGGTAAAGGAAACCTGCGCGCCCTTGTGCACGAATACCTTGGCGCAATTGTCTGCATCCGTCGCCCACGCACCGTTGAGATCGAGAGCGAGGGCGGAACCGGCCGCCAGAATCCATGCCCCAGCCATCGCTCCGGCCACCGCGCAAGTGCCATGAAGCTTCATGCGATCTCCTTCGGATTTTACGACGTCACGCGTCGCAACCGGTTTCATCAATGACCGCCCAGCACCAGGGTCTTGAAAGGCATCAGTATCGCCTGAATCCGCAGGAGCAACGCATGTACAAAACCAACCGCGTCGATCGCGTGAAGGGCGATGCGACGGCCGGTGCTGGTGTTCGGGTCAACGATCTTGTCGTGATTGCTGGTGTAGGCATTGACCGTGCAGACGCCGCCGGCAGTTACGCCATCGAGGCCGTTCTTGTAGAGCGGTTCGAGGAACACCAGGATCGTCCCCGGCTTAGCGGCAGTCTGCAATTCGAGGAGTTGCTCGCCGCCCCGGAACTGGCCCGCCGCGATATAGTCCTGAACATCGGTGACGATCATCGGAATGATGGTCCACGGTCTCGAAACGCAGGTTGCTTCGGCCAGCATCCCTGTCTTCATCACGCTGGCCTCGATCTGGCCGAATCCGGCCTGCAGCCTCTGTTGTCCGGACCCGGCCGGTATCAATACGCCAGCCGGCCGCAACATCTGGTTGACGACGTCGCCGGCCCGGAGGAAGAACTGCTCCACCCGCCCGTCGACGCCCGCCCGAACAAAGGTTTTGTCGAGATCTACCTGGGCCTCGTTTAGGGCAGCTATTGCGCTGGCCTTTTCGGCCGGAAGCAGCGTCGATACCCGCAGATCCGCCGATTCCTTTACCGCCAAGGCCGCATCGACACCGGCCTGCCGCTGGCCAACCACAACCTGAAGCTTCTCGATGTCGCGCTGTGGCACGATGCCGGGGTTACGGCGTTGCAGTTCGCTCTTGGTATCCAGTTCGTCCTTGGCCTGCTGGTAGTTGGCCTTCGCCTCCTGAATCTGCGCCTCGGCCTTGACTGCGTCGGCCCTCGCGCTGAGGATCGAAGCCTCGACTTCGGCAATCTTCCGCTTAGCCGTTTCGACGGCCGCTTCCTGCTTCGAACTGTCGAGCCTGAACAGCACATCGCCCCTTTTCACGGCCGCACTATAGCCGAAATTGACCTCGGCAACCCGCCCCGACGCTTCGGGGAGAATCGGAATGGTCCTGAAGAACAGCGCCGCGTTGCTGGTCGAGGGATGGAAGAAAAACACCGTCGTGATCAGCCCGATGGTGAGCATCAGGCAGCCGGTGATGCCCCACCGAAGTTCGAACCAGACGGAATAGAACGTGATCTCCCTGCCGAGCCGCTTGCCCTGCACATAGCGGCGATAGAGGTAGTCGGGAAGGATAGTCACAAGCGAACAGATAATGAGCTCAAGCATGGCCCCGCACCTCTTCCTTTGAAGCACTTGGGCTTGCTGCTACCGGGTTGCGGCCGGGGCTCGCTTCGATCAGTGGCTCGGTTTCGGTCTCAGGAGCTTCCGGCGTAGCGCCGGCGATCCGCTCGACCGAGCCGGCGATACTGCGCAAGGGTGTGCCGAAGTCGGGAATGTCGATCAGCGCGAGCAGCAGCCCGGCGATCCAGAACAGGTGATTGTGGGTGAACAGCGATATCAAGCCGAGGACGGCGACGATCTCGAACTGCAGCTTCTGCGAGCCATGCGCCATGCGCTCCGGCAGGCTGTGCAGGCGCCAGTAGAGCGTGCCGACCCAGAGCACGGCCGCAATGAGGAACAGGCCCGTTCCCCACAACAGCACGTCCGTCTCGTTCGGCGCGGTAATGAAGAACGGCATATGATGGGGCGCCAACGGATGCAGCTGTTCGGTCAAGTCCCGTTCTCCCGGTCAAGTCTGGGGGTTCTCAGTGACGCCCCTCATTGCGGACTATGGTACTTGGAAGGCTTGATCTGAATCAAGGAGTCCCTCGCCGATCCGGCCCTAACCTTGGGCATAATGCGAACAGCATCCCGGAGCTTTCCATGGCCAAGATCGACGACCTGATTCCCAGCGCGAAGGAAATCCAGAAGCAGGCCGCCTTGAAGGAGGCGCAAAGGGCTGACGAGCACGCCAAGCGTCTCGCCGCAGCCGAAGCCGAGAAGCATGCCCTGATCGACAGGCTCAGTAAGCCATCGGGCTTGACCGAAGACGAGAAGGTCGAACTGGCTTCGAACGTAATCCAGCGCGCCGTCCGCAGCGGGCTGACCGAGGTGCAGGTTTACCGCTTCCCGAACTCGCTTTGCACGGACCGTGGCCGCGCCATCAACCAGATGGAAAAGGGTTGGGAGAAGACGCTGACCGGGATCCCCAAGGAGATTTTTCAGCTCTGGAGCGATTATCTGCAGCCGCGAGGCTACCGCATCCGCTACCAGATCGTCGATTTTCCGGGCGGTGTGCCCGGCGACGTCAGCATCACCATAAGCTGGGATGCTTAGCCATTGTACGTCCGATAGGATCGAACGGGGGTGATTGCGCATGGCCAACGACGAAGCTTCGCCCAGGATGAAGCGGAAGGACTATGAAAAGGAGCTGCGCAAGCTCCAGGTGCAGCTCTGCTATTTGCAGGAATGGGTCAAGGCCGAACAGCTTCGGGTTATCATCCTGTTCGAGGGCCGCGACGCCGCCGGCAAGGGTGGCACCATCAAGGCGCTTACCGAGAAGGTGAGCCCGCGGGTGTTCCGCGTTGCCGCCCTGCCCGCGCCGTCCGACCGCGAGAAGTCGCAACTCTTCATGCAGCGCTACATCGCGCATTTCCCGGCTGGCGGCGAAATCGTGATCTTCGACCGCAGCTGGTACAACCGCGCGGGCGTCGAACACGTCATGGGCTTCTGCACCCCGGAGCAGCACAAGCGGTTCCTGGAGTTATGTCCCCAGGTGGAGAAGTTCGCCGTCGACGGCGGCGTCATTCTGATCAAGCTGTGGCTCGAGGTCGGGATGGAGGAGCAGGAGCGCCGCTTCGAGGCGCGCATCGAGGACCCGCTGCGGCAGTGGAAACTCAGCCCGATGGATACCGAGTCGTTCGGGCGCTGGTACGACTACTCGCGGGCGCGTGACATGATGTTCGAGGCGACGGACACAAAGTCCGCACCCTGGCGCCTGATCCGCTCCGACGACAAGCGGCGCGCGCGGCTGAACATCATCTCGCATATCCTCGACACGATCCCATACAAGAAGGTCGCCCGCGAGAAGGTCAAGCTGACGAAACGCTCTCTCAAGGGCCGGTACGACGATCAGGCCAGCCTGCGCAGGCTGAAATTCGTCGAGGAGCGGTACTAGCTAGCCGTCGGCCATTGCTCGGCGGCTCCGCAGCGTCAGCCCGCATTCAAATCGCCTAGCACGCTGTCCATTCTCCGGGTCCAGTTGGCGCTGTCGGTCTTGTCAGCCAAGCCGTCAGCCTGCAGCACGTCGCGGACCTGTCCGCGGACGCCGACGATGTGAAAGGCGATACCGCGCAGGGCGAGTTCGCCATGAAGATCGTGCAGCATCTTTGCACCCGCGAGATCAATGAAGGGCGACGACGAGAGGCCGCAAACGACGACCTTGATATCCGGATTTGCGTGTACCTTGGCCAGCACCGTTTCCAAAATCGTTTCTGCATTGATGTAAAGCAGCGACGCTTCCGGGCGGAACGCGATGACGCCTGGCAGCGGCTCGACGTCCGGATTGCGGGCACTATCCGCATAGCGTCCCGTCCCCGGGAGCCGGCCGAGGAACGCCACGTTCGGATGCGAGGCGCGCGCCAGCAGCAGGAGGATCGAGGCGATCGCCGCCAACAGGATACCTTTCAGGATCCCGAGCAACAGCACGGAGACCAGCGCGACCGCCGCGGCAAAGAAATCGATCCGGCTGATGCGCCACATCCGCACCAGTGAGCCGACGTCGACAAGCTTGTAGACTGCGGTGAAAACGATCGCCGCCAGCACCGCTTTGGGAAGATTGGTCAGCAAGCCGGTGAGAAACAGCAGGCAGATCGCCAGCGTGACCGAGCAGATAATAAGCGCCAGCGGCGTTTTGGCACCGGCCTGATCGTTCACCGCGGATTGCGACAGCCCGCCTGCGACGGGATAGCCATGGCCGAGCGATACCGCGAGGTTGGCCGCGCCAAGCCCCAGGAATTCCTGCCGCACGTCCAGTGCGTAACCATGCTTGGCCGCAAAGCTTCGCGCCGCGGAAACGCCTTCGATATAGGCCAGCAGGAGAATGCCGGCTGCGAGCGGAAAAAGCTCGTCGAATTCCAGGAGCCCGAAGGTCGGAATGGCAAAGCTCGGCAGACCGCTCGGAATGTTGCCTGTCACGGGAATACCTAGCGCCGGGAGACCAAGCAGGGTCGCAATCAGGATCGACAGGGCGACGACGATGAGCCCGACGGGCTTACCGGGCAGAAAGCGCGCGCCGAGCAGGAGCAGCGCGATCGCCACGAGCCCTATCGCCAGAACGACCCAATGGATATCGCCGAGCTGGCCGAGGAGCTTGATGAGACGGTCGAAGAAATTGTGCCCACCGCCGGCGACCCCGAAGAGGCTGGGCAGTTGCGTCATGATGATGGTGAGCCCGGCGCCGGCCTTGAACCCCACCAGAATGCTGTCGCTGATCAGGCGCACCAGCATGCTGAGCCGGAAGATCCAGGCAATCAGGCACAGGACCGCCACGGCAAGGGCCGCCACGCTGGCAATCTGGGCGTAGCGGACCGGATCGCCTGCCGCCAGCGCTCCGACCGTACCCGCAATCATCAGCGAGATCGCCGAGGTTGGACCAACCGCAAGCTGACGCGACGAGCCCAACAGCGCGTAACCGATGCCGCCCAGCATGTAGCCATAGATGCCGACCTGCGGCGGCAAGCCGGCGAGCGTCGCGTAGGCAAGCGACACCGGAATCGCGTAGGCCGCCAACGTCACGCCACCGATGACGTCGGACGTCAGCCAGGAGGCGCGATATCCGGCGAGCCAGTCCGCCGGCGGGAAGAATTTAGTCCGGCTCGTTGCCATGTCGGCCACCTTCATCGAGCCGCATGACCGGGCCTTGACCCAGATCAAGGTTACGATCGGACAACACGGCAACATTTCGTGTCGTTCAACCTTCGACCGACTACCGGAGCGCGAGCATGAAGTCCGTTTCCGTCGAAGAAGCCGTCGCACTGATCCCCAACGGTGCAAGCATCATGGTCGGCGGATTCATGGGCGTCGGCACGCCGGAACGCCTGCTCGACGAATTGGTGCGACAGAGGAAGTCCGGTCTTTCCCTCATCAGCAATGACGCGGCGGTGCCCGCCAAGGGCGTCGGCAAGCTGTTCGACGCTGCGCAGGTGTCGCGCATGATCGGCACCCACATCGGGCTAAACCCGAAAGCGCAGCAGCAGATGCTTTCGATGCAGACCGACATCGACCTGATCCCCCAGGGCACCTTCGCCGAGCGGATCCGCGCCGGCGGCTGCGGCCTCGGTGGCGTGCTGACGCCGACCGGGGTCGGCACGACTGTCGAGGAAGGCAAGCAAAGGATCGACGTGAACGGAAAGTCCTACCTGCTGGAAACCGCGCTTCGCGCCGACTTCGCGCTGATCCACGCCTTTCTCGCCGACTACCTCGGCAACCTCGCCTACGCCCTCACCGCGCGCAACTTCAACCCTGTGATGGCGATGGCTGCCGACACCGTCATCGTCACCGCCGACAATATCGTTCCGGTCGGCGTCATCGCGCCCGATCACGTCGTGACGCCCGGGCCATTGGTCGACTATCTCGTCGCAAACGGGTGACTCATGGACGCACAAACCATCATCGCCCGCCGCGTGGCGCAGGAGCTTCGTCCCGGCAATCTCGTCAATCTCGGCATCGGCATTCCGACGCTGGTCGCCAATTTCGTCCCTGCAGGACTTAACGTGTTCTTCCAGTCCGAGAACGGACTGATCGGCAGCGGGCCGATCCCGGAGCAGGGCATGAGGCACCCGTTCCTCACCGATGCCGGCGGCCGGCCGATCAGCGCGCTGCCGGGTGCAGCCACCTTCGACAGCGCGATGTCATTCGGCCTGATCCGCGGTGGCCATGTCGACATCACCGTGCTCGGCGGACTGCAGGTCGACACTGCCGGCCACCTCGCCAACTGGATGATCCCCGGCAAGATGGTGCCCGGCATGGGCGGCGCCATGGATCTGGTGAGCGGCGCCAAGCGTGTCATCATCGCCATGCAGCATGCCGCCAAAGGAAAGTCCAAGATCGTCGTCAGTTGCAATCTGCCGCTGACCTCGACACGGCCGGTTGACCTCGTCGTAACCGATCTCGCCGTCATCGCCTTTCCCGGCGGCAAAGCAACGCTTCAGGAGACGGCTCCCGGCATATCGGTCGCGGAGGTAATGGCGGTGACGGAAGCCGAACTCGCGATTCCGGACAAGGTGCCGGAAATGAAGTTTTGAAAACCGTTCGGTCGGCGTCGGCGGCTGGATAGCACCGCCTGCGACGTCGAGTTGAGGCGCACCGATCAATCGATGATGTGATAACCGCCGTCGACGTAGAGCACGCTGCCGGTGATGAGCCTGGCGCCATCCAGCGCGAGGAAGGCGGTCGCCCTGCCGACGTCGTCGATGCTCACCAGGCTGCGTGCCGGCGCCTGCGACTGGGCCTTGTCCATCAGTTCGTCGAACTCGGGGATGCCGGACGCGGCGCGCGTCGCCAGCGGTCCCGGTGAAATGGCATGGACGCGGATGCCCTTGGGGCCCAGTTCAGCCGCGATATAGCGCACCGCCGCCTCAAGAGCCGCTTTGGCAACGCCCATGACATTGTAGTTCTTCACCACCATCTGGCTGCCGTAATACGTCATGGTGAACATGGTGCCACCATTCTTCATAAGCGGCTCCGCGAGATGTGCCATACGCATGAACGACCAGCAGGAAACGTCCATGGTCTTTTGAAATCCTTCGCGATCGACATCGACCACACGTCCGTGCAGCGCACCTTTGGGCGAAAACGCGATCGAATGGAGCAGGAAGTCGAGCTGTCCCCACTCCTTCGCAATCCGCTCGAATACCTTCTCGGTTTCACCTTCGACCATGACATCCAGCGGCATGAAAATCGGAGACTCCAGTGCCTTGGCCAGCGGCTCGACGTGCTTCTTTGCCTTTTCATTCAGGTAGGTAACGGCAAGCTCGGCACCGAGCGCACGAAACGCCTTCGCGCATCCCCACGCGATGGATTGGTCGTTGGCGATGCCGACAATCAGCCCCTTCTTGCCCTTCAGCGCGATATTGGACTCGGGATAAACTGGGATATTCATGATACTCTCTCGTGCTTCTGGGTTGACGACGGCCGGTTCATGAGCAGCGCCAGCGTGTGCTGCGCAATCATCAGTTCTTCGTCGGTAGGCACGACATAAACGGGAATGCGGCTGTCGGACCGCGATATCTTGCCGGCTTGCCGGGCGTTCTCGGCCGGGTCGAGCGCGACGCCGAGCCAGGCCAATTTTTCGGCAATGCGAGCGCGGATGGAGGCGGAGTTCTCGCCGATTCCCGCCGTGAATACGAAAGCATCGAGACCTTCAAGCGCCGCCGCCAGCATCCCGGCGTTGAGGCCAACCCGGTAGACGAAGTAGTCGATCGCGAATGCCGCGCGCGGGTCTGCGCTGGCTTCGAGTTCGCGCATGTCGTTGCTGACGCCGGACAGGCCCTTGAGGCCGCAGTCGCGGTAGAGAAAATTCTGTACGTTCGATGCGGACATGCCCTTTTCCGTCAGGAGATAGAGCACCACGCCGGGATCAAGTTGTCCCGGTCGCGTTCCCATGGCGAGCCCGTCGAGCGCCGTGAAGCCCATCGTGCTCTCGACGCTCTTTCCACCCTTCATGGCGCACATCGAGGCGCCGCTGCCGAGATGGGCGACGATCACGCGCCCACTGGCGATGTCGGGCGCAACCCGCGGGAGGCGCTTGGCAATGTACTCGTAGGAAAGGCCGTGGAAACCGTAACGCCGGATGCCTTCGGTATGGAGCTGGTACGGAATAGCGTAATGGTCCGCGAGCGCATCGTGGTCGCGATGGAACGCCGTATCGAAGCACGCGACCTGCGTCAGAGACGGAAAATTTCCCAGCAGGGTTCTGATCGGGGCAAGGTTGTACGGCTGATGCAGCGGAGCAAGCGAAACGTAGCGTTCCAGCCGCGTCACGACCGCATGATCGATCAGCACAGGACGCGCGTGATCCGGCCCGCCGTGAACGACGCGGTGACCAACGGCGATCGGATTGACGTTGAGTTCGCGCAGCCAGGCGCCCGCAATCGACATTGCTTCCGGCACATCCGCCACCGCCTCTACCGGATAGGCCCGGTCCGCCAGCGGCTCGCCGTTCGGGCCGCTGGCGCGCAACCGCGGACGGCTGCCGATCCCGTCCATCTGGCCCTTGATCTGCCGCTGCAATCCAGCCGCGCCTTCCACCGCGAAGACCTGGAACTTGACGCTTGAGGAACCGGCATTGACGACGAGGATGGTGTCCATGGCGATCACGCGGCAGCTATTGGAGCGCTCTTCCGGCGTGCATCGGCCAGGAGGGAAGCGACGGCGGCGGATGCCATACGCGACCGTGCCGAATCCGCGCGCGACGTCAGCACGACCGGGACGCGCGCGCCAAGCACGATGCCGGCGCCGTCGGCCTTGGCGAAATAGGCGAGGTTCTTTGCCAGCATGTTACCAGACTCCAGGTCCGGCACGACCAGGATCTGGGCCCGGCCCGCAACCTCCGACTTGATGCCCTTGATGCGCGCGGCCTCCAGATCGACGGCATTGTCGAACGCGAGCGGCCCATCCAGAACTCCGCCGGTAATCTGCCCCCGATCGGCCATCTTGCACAGCGCGGCCGCCTCGATGGTAGAGGGGATCTTGGCGGTGACGGTCTCTACAGCCGAAAGTATCGCCACCCGCGGCAATTTTCCGATGCCGATTTGCGTATACAGATCGATAGCGTTCTGGATGATGTCCCGCTTGACGTCGAGATCGGGAAAGATGTTGATCGCGGCATCGGTGACGAATATGGTTTCGGTATAGGCCGGCACGTCCATGATGAAAACATGGCTGATGCGTCGGTCGGTTCGCAGCCCGCCAACCTTGGCTGTGACAGCGCGCATGATTTCGTCGGTGTGCAGACTGCCCTTCATCAGCACCTCGCCCTTGCCTTCGTGGATCAGTTGCACGCCACGGCCGGCGGCGGCGGCCTCGCCAGGGGGGGTGTCGACAATTTCATACCCAGCGATGTTCAGGCTGTGCCGGGCGGCGACTTCCTTGATCTTCGCCGCAGGCCCGACAAGGATCGCCTTGATGATCCCGGCTTCCGCCGACTCCAGCGCGCCGCGCAAGGAACTTTCGTCGCAGGGATACACCACGATGGTCGACACCGTCGGAACGCCTTTCGCGGCTGCGATCAGGCGGTCATATTTCGATCCCGGAGGCGCAGCGTTTGCCTCGGCTGGCATGACACTCATGGCGTTACTCCGATTTTCAGCTACGCGAGCTAGGATGCTTTCGCCTTTGAACCGAACGCGACCGTATTGCCCCGGTCATCGAGCCCGAACAGTTCGACTACCTGCTTCAAGCGCTTTGCCACCTCGCCCGATATCTCCGCGCTAGCCGACAGTACTTCCTGGACGGCGGCCAATGCCCTGCGCCGTTCGTCCTTGTTGTCGGGCAGTAGTCCCGGGATAGCGGCAAGTGCCGCTTCGCGGTCGAGCAGCAGCATGAAGAACTGCTCGCGAACCAGCATTTTGAACTCCGCAAGCGTGATCCGTGACGCCTCGTCGGTCTGGCGAAGGCGGCGCAAGGCCTCGAGGCTGCGTTCGTCCACCATGCCGCGGGCCGAGCCCACATAGAGCAGCGCGCGGATGGCGGCTTCCCTCAATCCGCCGGAACCGATTTTCGATTTCAGCTCGGCAATGCGGGCCTGCAGGAGTTCCCGGTGCTTCGGGTCCATCTCGCGCCGGCGCGACGTCTCGGACTGCGGATCGACGCCGACCGCAGCCTGCAGCGCGGGCGATCCATAGATGGAGAGGAACATCGCCTCGCTGAGCGCCTCCTGCTGATCGCGCCATTGATCGAGCGAGCTGACGATCTGCTTCGACATGCGCTCCTGGAATGCGAGGAACGGATTGTCCGCGGTCACCGGTTTGCGTTTTTCGCGCGCCTTGTCGGCCATGCTTTCCACCGCCTTCATGACGGGATTCCGGCTGCTGAACGCATCATATTGCAACCGCAACGGATGCCATTTGCGCATCAGTTCGGCCACCTGCGGCGTCACCATCGACTTGACCCAGGGCTGCACGAATTTCCGGTAGGCATCGAGGTTTTTTTCCGAGACCCGCTTGGCGGTCTCGAAGCGCCGCTCATCCTCCGGAGAATTGCCGCCCATCGCGCGGATATCGTCGAGTGTCCGTGCCTCGCAGCGCATCACCCACTGGCCCACCGCAAGATCATCATTGGTCGTTTCGGGTCCCCTTGCCTCGAAGGTTGCTTCGTAAAGACCGGGTGGCAGCACGTCGATCAGATCGATGTTGCTGGAGAACTCGGCATGCTCCTTCTTGGCGACGCCGCCGGAAACGAAGATGCCGAGATGGCCGACGCTTTCATGCACGGTGTAGACGATGGTCTGCCCGTAGGCCCTGATCTCGTCGACGTTGGCGTAGAGGTCGAGAATCCAGTCCAGCGCCTGCTGCGGCGGGGTAACGTTGTCGCCCTTGGAGCAGAACACCACGATCGGCGAGCGGATGTTACGCAGGTCCACCGTGGTTCCGTCGGACATCTTGATATTGCCCGCGGCGAGGTTGTTGCCGATGAAGAGCTCATCGACGATGAACTGGATTTCCTCGGCATTCAGATTGACATGCCCGCCCCACCAGCGCTCGAATTCGAGATAGCGGTCGGCTTCGGTATCGACCTTGGAGTAGACGTTGTACTGCTTGGTCCACAGCGTGTTGGACGGGTTCTGGTTCTCGAAATTCTGAACCAGCCAGGCTCCGTCGAACTTGCCGGCACCGAGGTCGCTGGACAATGCGGTGAGCCAGCTCCCGCCGAGCAGACCGCCGGAATAGCGCATCGGGTATTTGCCATGCACGCCCGCCCAATAGGCAAGCGGCGCGCCGGCAATGATGACAGGACCGAACAGTTCGGGCCGTAGTGATGCCAGGATCATGATCGCCCAGCCGGCCTGACAATTGCCGATCACGCAGGGTTTGCCGTCGGCCTCGGTATGCCGCTCGATCACCTTCTCGATGAAGATCGCTTCGGCGTGGGCGATGCGTTCGATCGTCTGACCCGGCATCGGCTCGGGTAGGAAACCGATGAAATAGCAGGGATGACCTGCCTTCATCGCAACGCCGATCTCGCTGTCGGCCTTGAAGCCGCCGATGCCCGGGCCGTGACCGGCACGCGGATCGACCACGACAAACGGCCGGCGCTTGAGGTCGATCTCGACGCCTTTTGGCGGGATGATCCGCACCAGCACATAGTTGACCGGCTGCTCCAGCTTGCGGCCGTCGATGATCAGCTCCGCAGCGTAATTCAGCACATGCGGCGCTGTCTCGGCCACATGATCCCTATACTGGTCGCCCCGCTGGCGCATGATGTCGAAGAACAGCACGCTGCGCTGCCCTGCGTCGACCATGTATTCCACCGCGTTCGCAACCATTCCTGACATGGCGTCGACCGGGAACTGCGGTTTATCCAGAGACATCGCTTCAATCCTTCTACCGGCCCCAGGAAATTGAAGGATGTCCGGGTCCGGCGAACGTTGATTTAGGTCAACCCCGAGCGCATTTGCGAAGTGTTGGTCGCACTGAATTTCGGCAGTTGGCTGAAGGAACTGGCCTGATGGCTTGATTCAGATCAATCCATCAGGATTGGATCATTGTGCTGCTTGGAGCGGAAGGAACCTCGATGTCAGCGCCTGGCACCTACTCGGCTACCGAACGCTTGCGCGACGGCCGCGAAGTCGAAATCCGCGCGCTGCGGCCCGACGACAGGGACGATCTGCTGGCGGCCGTCGGCCGCACCGGCACACAGTCGTTGCAGCGCCGCTTCTTCGTGACGAAGCGCAGCTTCTCGGAAAAGGAGATCGACTTCTTCACGAAGATCGATTTTGCCAGTCACGGCGCCCTCGTTGCGCTTGCCGAGGAGGACGGACGCAAGGTCATCATCGGCGGCGGACGCTGCATCATCACCGAACCGGGCAAAGCCGAGATCGCCTTTCTCGTCATCGACGACTATCAAGGCCAAGGCCTCGGCTCATTGCTGATGCGCCACCTCGCGCTCATCGCCCGCAAGGCCGGGCTCCGAGAGCTGGTCGCCGAGGTTCTGCCGGAGAACACGTCGATGCGGAAGGTGTTCAGCAAATTCGGCTTTCAGGCCCGCCGCGGACCGGACCCGCAGGTCGTGCATCTGGTGCTGGAGCTCTGAGTTCAGATTGCGTGCGGTCGCAGCCTGTGAACTGGCTCAATCCCCTGCTGCGCCGGCCGTTGGCTGCACTTCGGAATCGGACCGCGCCTGCCTCGCGTCGTCGTCGCGAACCCATGCCGTCAACAACTCCCAGGCCACGGCCAGGATGATCGGCCCGATGAACAGGCCGACGATCCCGTGCGCCAGCGTGCCACCGACCACACCGATGAAGATCACGAGCGCCGGCGTCGTCAGCCCGCGTCCCATCACGAGGGGCTTCAGCACATTGTCGGCCAGCGATACCGGCAGCAACAACACCGTGAACAGCAGCGCGGCAGCGAACGATTTTGTTATCCAGACCCAGATCAGGACAGGAATGACAATGACGGCCGACCCGATCTGCACAATGCCCAGAATCATCACGACAAAGGCAAGCAGCCCTGCCCGGGGCACATCTCCCACTTTAAAGATGATCCCGATCACCAGCGCCTGCGCGACCGCAATGCCGATGACGCCCTGCGATACCGACCGAATGGTCGCCCCCGCCAACGCCAGAAAATCCTCGCTTCGCTCGGCGACCACCCGGGACAGGAAGCGCCGGCAAGCCGCCACCAATCTTGGCCCCGCCGGAAACAGGAAGCCCGTCAGCGCGACCGCGATCAGGAACTTGATGGTTCCAACGCCGGCGGTGCCGGCAAAGCTCAACATCACTCCGGCCAGTGGCTTCAGATGCGGCACGATTTCACCCAGCAACGCGCGAAGGTTGGTGGACGCCTGTTCCCACAATGCGGCAAGTTGGGTGCCGATAATGGGCCAATTCCTGACCCCTGCGGGAGGCGAAGGAATTTCCAGCGTGCCGGCGCTGAGCTGCGCGGCGAATTCGCGAAACTCTTCCACCGCGCCGAGACCAAGCCAGGTTGCAGGGCCGATGACGATCCCGAGATTGAGGATGGTCAGGATGGCCGCGGCGAGTTTTGGGCGATTGCCGAACAGCCGGGAGAGCCAGCTGAAAACCGGATAGAGTGCAACGGTCAGCACCACGCTCCAGGCGAGGATCGGAATGAACGGCCGGATCACGATGAATGACCAGTAGACAAGAAGCGCCAGCAGGGCGAGGCGAACGGCGAGCTGGATCTCGTCCTCGCCCGCGAGCAGCTGACGGATCGTTCGCAAGGCGGCCGCTCCCTTGTGTCTGTCGGCCAAACCTATCCGGCATCCTCCCGCGCCGGGCTTGATTCAAATCAAGCTCGGATTCTTGCCTCACGACCGGTAGTAGCCTTCCGAGTCCAGCGATCCGACGCTACGCAGCGCGGACCATTGCGAGGAATTTCTGAACTTCGAGCTTGAGACGGTTGCAGAAATGATCGGGCAAGCAAGAGCGCATCAACGTGATGTAGGGAAACGGCGCGAACAAGTATGTAGCCGAGATTCATGACTGCGCATGCCAACGCGGACTTTGTCTCTAGTTCCCGGTCATTGACTCCAATTGCCTTCGCCGTTCCGGCGAAATATGACTGCTTCATGAGCGACGATTTATTGCGTGTCCTGGCACTGACGATACCCTGCCTGTTCGGCCTATGGACTGCGGTTGCTTGCCGACGGGCCCAGCTCCGCGGTCTGCCAGGCTCTGACGCTTTGATCTGGGCCGGATTGTCGAGCGTGTTTTTCCTGTTGTCCCTGGTGAAGTCAGTGCGTGGCCTCGGCTTGCTGCGCGGATTTGGAGGATATTTGCGCGACATCTTCAAGCAAAGGGGTTGGTACGAAGACCGACGAAGCTTGCAGGTCGCGGCAAGTATCGCCATCGCCGTCGTAGTCATCGCCTTGATCGCTTGGGGCCTGCTGTGGGCTTGGCATCATGTCAAGCGCTATCGCCTCGCGATCGGCTTTACGGGCCTGACCCTAGGTTTCGCAATCGTTCGCTTCATTTCTCTGCACGAAGTCGATGCCTGGAATGCGAATGCGCCTTGGGCGCGCACTGCCGTGGACCTAGTCGCCGCTGCTGGGGTATCTGCGATAGCCATCGCCCGGCTTTGGCAGATAAGGACACGAGAGCAGAGCCGCTCAGGCTGATAGGCCCTACCCGCGCCAGCCGGAACGCCCTCGAGGACACGATCCCCTTGTCGAACGGCGGGTTTGCCTAGTGATGGGCTCGCACTTCTGGATCGGCGCACTGCACACCTCCGATCCAACAGCCAGGATTCCTAGTCTAAGCGGGATATCACGAACGCCGCCAGCACCAGGAAAATCCAGACGTCACTCCATAGGGCGACCGCTTCCTTGGACGTATGGGCCTTGTTGAAGATATGACCGATGCCCGCCAGGCCGTAATAGAGGCCGCCTGTAAAGGCGGCGACCGGCAGCCATCCCGGAAGGAAGAGACTGAGCAGGCCAGCGGCGCCCATTGAAAGATTGCCGAAGCCGACCTCACGGATGATCGGATGAGAATCGGGACTGGTGACCCCGAAGATCTTCTCCGCCGTAAAGGCTGGCTGCAACGTCTGCTTTATTCCAGCAAGAAACAGCCGCACCCCGACAGCGAAGAATGTGAACCATTTGCCGACAAGCGGCATCAGCGGACCGGCCCCGGAGAAGTGTTCGATGAGAATCGCTGCGGCCGGGCAGATGAAAAGAAGGAGGGCTACGGATAGAAAATACATTCTGCTCTGCAGTTGTTTGCGACGAACTACCCGCAACGTGCCAGCGGGCGATGCCATCCAAAAACTTGAAGAATACCCAATAAAGGCTGCGGGCAACGGGCAGTTGACTGGCAACCACCGGCTCAGAATGGCTCTGATTTCGTTAAGGAAATTGGTCGGAGCGAGAGGATTTGAACCTCCGACCCCTAGTCTCCCAGACTAGTGCGCTAACCGGGCTGCGCCACGCTCCGATGCCGTTCCATTAGCTGCGATCA
>PNLC01000008.1 GCA_013822885.1 Bradyrhizobium sp. | reverse complement strand
GCAGTCCGGAAATTTTTGCGCGGGAGGGCGCAGCCTTTGCGCGCCCCTGAGCGATACTCATTGAACTGCCCTTCCAGTCGCTCGACGCTCAAGTGTGCTTGCAAGTCTCCTTGAATGGTGATGCAGACCATTTTTCGGCGAGAATGCGACGAAGGATTCGGCAACAATGCGACAAAAGACGTTCGCGACGAACTCGCGCTGGGGTAGAACGGATGCAATGCGCCTGCCGTCGAACGCCGATCACGCGTCGCCGGATGACGTGGGGCACGGCGGGGCCCCTTCGCCGCAGTTCCGGCTCAAGTGCTGACAGCGGCTGCATTTTTCTTTGCTCGATTGCGCGTCGTTGAGGGTTCGCGACCAAGTGCCGGCGTCACGGATTCGTCCGTCTATGACCTTGCTTGCGCACCCAATCGTCGCTGTGTGGGCCGATTGACGCCACGAAGCTAAGCGATCGTTGAGCATGCGCAACATCCTGCCCCCTGGCGGACGATTGTGCCTACGCATCATGAACTTGAGTGAATAGCAGGGGATGACAGATGGCGGGCTCCGCTGACAGAGAATATGTTCAAGACGCCGATCACGGTTCGCCGGGGGATGAGGCCACGAATGCGTCAATCGCTCCGGAATCGCCACCCGCGATAACGGTAGTCGACGAAGCGCAACCGACCAACCATGCGCGCGGTTCCTCGACCGCGCCTGGTCTTCTCGATCCCGGCACGACCTTAAACGATGCGATGCGATCGCCGGTGAACGGACTCGGGCAGAACGGTGTCGAAACAGGTCAGCCGGCATTCGGTAGCGCCGCGCCCCAGACCAACGATCTCGTTGCGCTGAAGAATGACCTGCTCGCCGAGCTCAATTCCGGGCAATATTCCGGCGCGACGCTCGGTCATGTTCAGGCGATCCTGTCTGATATCAACACCGCGATCTCGTCGGCCAACGCCGCGGCGAACGGCGCCAGCGTGCCCGGCATGGAGCAGGCGCTCCGCGCCAGCCAGCTCAGCATCATCAATGCCGTCAACACCGATCCGGTGCTGGCAAATCCGGCGCCGCAGAACGGGCCTACCGAGCCAACCGAACCGGAGGCTAAGCCCGCGGAGGATGCTGAACCGCCGGCGGAGAACACCGAGCCGGCAGAGACCGCAGAGACCGGCGATGCTACTGATGCGACGCAGGTCACCGACGATCTCGATGCGGCGATCGCGGAGATGGAGGCGCTGATAGCCGCGAACCCTGACGTCTTCAGCGGGTTGACCGTCGACGACGCCGAAGAAATCGTGCATCAGATCCAGCTTGAACTCGCCCAGATCAACGAGGGAGATGCCTCCCCTGGTACGGCACAGGAGCTCGGCATCGATATCACCGATATCGTGACGGGCGATATCGATCTGGCAAGCCTGGCTGCACAACTGCAGCCGAATCCGCAGGAACCACAGATCGGCAACACCGACGTCCACGCCTTGCCACAGACTGCCGCCATACCGGTCAACGATGTCCCGGCCACGATCGGAACGGGTGAGGCGCCCACGATGGTCGTCGATCACGGCCATTCGGGCACGCCCGAACCGGTGAATCACCTTCACGTCATCTGGGAATAGCGGCGCGGCACGGCTCCCGGCGTTCCCGCACTGCTTCGCGGGCACGCCGCGAGTCGACTCGACGATGGTGTTGGAGACAGGTTTGTTCGGCAGCAAGACCGGCCGCTGGTTGCTGCCCCTGAAAGAGGAAGTAGCGGGGCGTATGCGTGAGGCAGCGTAAGACAGACTATGGCACCATCATACTACACTGGTTGTTCGTCGCGGCGTTCGTCGTTGCGCTCCTCAGCGGGTTGCGGATCGCAACGGAAACGCCCGATCGAACCTGGATCAACATGCTGGATGTGGTGCTGCCGCGCGCGAGCGTATGGACCCTGCACATGCAGGCCGCCGTCGTGCTGGTCGCGGTAGCCGTGGGTTATGCCGTCTATCTGGTTCGTTCCGGCCTCGCGCGCCGTGTGAAACTGGACAAGGTCCGCTTGAGCGGGCTGTTCCGCGGCGGGCAGACCAGGCTGGGCGCGCTCATCGCGGTCATGTACTGGATCTTCTTTGTAACGATGACGATGCTGCTGGTCAGCGGAGGCCTGCTCTATTTCGGCCTGTACTCCGGCTACGACGTGGCGATGCTGCATTGGGTCGGGACCTGGGTGATCCTCGCCTTTGTCGTTCTTCATGTCCTGACCCAGTACAAGAGCGGCGGCGCTGCACAGTTGCTTCGCATTTTCCGCCCCGCCCCGCTGCCCGCTCCGCCGCCGCGGCTCGATGCCATCGAACTGCTCGGGATGCTGGCTGAGCAGTCGGCACGCGGGTCGCAGCCCCAGGATGTCGACCAAACGTTGCCGGACGCCCCGTCGCACCCGCTCCAGCCACGGGCCGATGCACGCGGCGAACGCGCGCGTGAGGCGGATCCGGCGCGGCGCCCGGGGCCCGGCCCTGCGCGACCGCGAAATCCGACGCTGCAGGCCAACGCTTTCGTCGTGGCGGCCGCCGCGGCGATCACCGGCGCCGGGTTCATCGTAGCGACGGATCAGTTAGCGGTAGATCGCCTGCGGATTGCGCGCATCAGCACGGCCGATGCCCCGGCGCTCGACGGCGACACGTCGGACCGGGCCTGGCGCGGCGTCAAGCCGTTCTCGCTCCTGACCGGCGAAGGCGGGAATTTCGACGGCAAGGGCGAAACCAGGATCACGGTTCGCGCCGTGCATGACGGCACCTTTGCGTATTTCCTCTTCACCTGGGAGGACTCGACGCGTTCGCTGAAGCATCTGCCGCTGGTCAAGGAAGCCGACGGATGGCACCTGCTTCACTCCGGCTATCGGATCGGCGACGAACATCAATACAACGAAGACAAATTTTCGGTGCTGTTGACCACCTCGGACGCCACGCTGGCAGGCGATCGCACCTTCCATGCCGGGCCGCGGCCGGTTGCGAGCGCGCCGGCGACGATGAGCGGCCGCGGCCTGCATTTCACTGGCGGCGGCTATGTCGATGTCTGGCAGTGGAAGGCAACCAGCGGGGGCGCCACCGGCTGGATGGATGACGCCCATATCGGACCGCCGCTGGATCCCACGCCGATGCAGGCGGCAAACGTCGTTCCATACCGTGGCGGCTTCGCCGCCGATCCGGGAGCGACGAACCACAAGGACAATTTCACCATCGAGGCCGACACCTCCGGCGGTCCTCAGCGCAGCCGACTGATCGCCCCGCTTCGCCTGCCGAGGGCCGCCGAGACGACGACGGCCGCGATGGGCGCGGTCGATCTCGATCCCGATCATGGCGACAGCGAAGGCGCGCGCTGGTACATGACCGAGCAGGAGTCGGTGCCCTACTCCACCGAGGCGGACGCCCGCATCCCGACGGGAACGGTGATCCCCGGCATCATCGTCAACGGTGAGTTTTCAGGCGACCGCGCCGACATCAGATGCGCGGCCCGCTGGGCCACCGGTTACTGGGCGCTAGAGGTGAAGCGTCGGCTCGATGCCTCGAGCAAATTCGACGTGCCGATCAGGAACGGCGTTTCCATGCGGCTCGCAGCCTTCGATCACAGCCAGATCAGACACACAAGACACGTCCGGCCCATTCGTCTCGAGGTGGAACAATGAAAAAGATCTGCAAGGTAACCGTCAACGACGAGCCGTTTCTCGCGAACTGCGGCGACCTGTTGCTCGACTGGGCGCTGATGAATGGCGTCGATCTGCCGCACGACTGCCGCTCCGGCATCTGCGGCGCCTGCAAGGTACACCTCGTCGACGGCAAGGTATTCGGCGGCCAGACGTCCGGCGACGACATGATCCACGCCTGCCAGGCGCGGATCGTCTCCGATCTCGCGATTGCGATCGAGGCGGCGCCGGATCCGACTACCGTGCCGGCGCGCGTGGCCGAGATCGTTCAGCTCGCACCCGACGTGGTCGGCGTCGACGTCGAACTGCCGAAATCGCTGGAAATCCTTCCCGGCCAGTACTGCAAGCTGCAGTTTCAGGGATTCCCGGCACGGTCCTACAGCCCGACCTATCCGCTGGAAGGCCGCCCGCACGATCGCTTGCTGCACTTTCACATCCGAAAGGTGAAGGATGGCCTGGTGTCGTCGGCGCTCGGCCCCGATATCCGCGCCGGGCACCGTGTCAAGCTGACGGGGCCGTTCGGCCGCGCGTTCTTCCGGACGGGCCATCCGGGCCGCATCGTGCTCGTCGCCAGCGGAACCGGGTTTGCGCCGATGTGGTCGGTCGCGGTCGCCGCGATCATGGAACAGCCGGAGCGCGAACTGGTATTCGTGGTGCAGGCGCGCAGCATCCGCTCGCTGTACATGCACGCCGCCCTGTGCCGGTTGGCGCTGTTTCCCAACGTGAAGCTTATTCCAATGGTATCGGAGCCGCAGAAGGTCTCGCATGCCGTTCGCAGCGGACGTCCTACCGATCACCTGCCACAGCTTACGCCGGACGACGTGGTCTACACCGCCGGCGCGCCTGCGATGACCGATGCCGTGGCGCGGATTGCCAAGGTCGCAGGCGCACGCTGCTACACCGATCCCTTCGTGCAGGAACACAAGGGCCCCGAACAGGCGGGCCTGATGTCGCGGCTGACGGGATGGCTCAACGAGCCAAGGGAAAAACCGATCGCGATGCAGCCGGCGCGACAGGAGAATGTCGCGCGACGTCCCCCCATCATGGCAAGGTCGATGCGCTAGGACTCATCCGAAATCGCCGCGAGATATCGCCGGACGGACATTTCGAACGCTGCTTTGGCGTTCACGGCGATGTTGCGGCCCCACCACGCGCCATGGATGCGGTCGAACGCCAGCGGTTCGACCGCGCGCGCGATCCTTCGCACCGCGGTGGCATTGAGCGGGATGTAGTTCGGAAAGCTGTACATGAAGCTGAGCGAGCGGCGATCCATCGCCACCATCGCGACGTCGCCAGTCAGCAGCGTACCGTGGCCGTCTGCGCCCGCACCCCAGTGCATGATGGTGCCGCCGACAAAATGACCGCCGGTCCGCACCAGCAGGAGGTCGTCGGCGATATGATGGTTGTCGCCGGTCCACGGCACGATGGCGGGATGCGGCCGCGTGACGAATGCGCGATCGTCACTGTGGAGATAGACCGGCACGCCGCCGAACGCATCGCTCCAGTCGGCGACCGCGCCGTAATAATGCGGATGCGAGACGGCGATTGCCTTCAGACCGCCGAGCGAGCGAACGTAGTCGATGGCCTGGCTCGTCACCATCGGGACGCAATCCCACATCACGCAGCCATCGGCGGTGGGCACCAGCAGCGCGCGCTGCCCGATCGCAAAATTCGGCTCGACGGCGATGCCGGGAAGGCCGAGATCATCACGCCAGACGAGTTTGTAACGTTCCGCCATCTCCTCGCGGGCGAGCCATTTCTGCCCCTTCCAGTTCACATATTGCCGATCGTCCTCGCAGACCGGGCACGCGGGCGGTGGCACAGCGCTTTCGGGGAACTGCGCACCACATTGTTCGCAAGTCCATACCGACATGGCGATCACTCCAATCCGGCGGAGTGATAGCGCAGAATGCAGGGACCAGCCAATGGCGCCCTCGATCGATCGCCCCGTTCATGAAAACTGATCAAGGTTCGAACGCAAACACCTTTTTCCAGTCCCTCTTCATATCGACGACTGTCCAGCCCTTCGTCTTGCCCTCATCGAGCGCCTTGTCGAGCTTGCCGATCTTCGATTGCCGGTCGTAGGCGTATTCGCGCTCGGCATCGGTGTGATGGACGATGCCGGCGAAGCGCGCGCCTGGTCCTGCCGTGGTCCATTGCAGCATCTGCAGATCGCCGTCTGAATTGCCGAACGCGAAGATCGGCCGCCGCCCGATGAAGCGGTTGATGCCGACGGGCTTGCCCGGCCCGTCGTCGATGAACTCGACCTTGGCGAGTTTCATCAGCTCGAACTTCACCACGCCGGACGAACCGACCACCTGCTCCGGCGGGATGCCGTAGGCCTTCTCGACCCAGGGCCGCATGAACTCGATGCCGCCGCCGGAGACGATGAAGGTCTTGAAGCCGTTGGCGCGCAGATAGGCGAGCAGTTCCAGCATCGGCTGAAAGACGAGACTGTTGTACGGACGGTTGAAGCGCGGATGCCTTGCGGTTGCCATCCAGTCGAGCACCTCCTTGGCAAATACTTCCGTGGTCATGCCGGTGTGAGTTGCGGCCACGATCTGCAGCAGGCCCTTTTCGCCGGACGCGCCCAGCGCTTTCATGTCCTTGTCCAGCAGCGCCTTGAACGGCTGCTTCGTTTTCCATTCCGGATGCTGCGGCGCCATCGCCTTGACGCGGTCGAACGCGAAGGCGAGCTGGAAATAATAGGGCTGCTCGGTCCACAGCGTGCCGTCATTGTCGAAGGTCGCGATACGCTGCTCGGCGGGAACAAAGTCCGCGCCACCTTGCGTGGTGACACGCGCGACGAAGTCGGTGATCGACTTTTTCGTTGCGCCGTCAGTCCAGGAAGACAGCGGGTCGGACTGGGCCTGTGCTCCGGCAAGTGATGCGCCGATGGCAACAAGACCAAGAAATACAGCGAACATCACGTGCCGGAGCTTGGAAAGAGCGGAAGCGCACATGCAAGCCTCCCCGCCGGGTTGAGGTCGTGAAACAGGTGTTGCCGGTCCGCCCTCGGCGGACCGGCTCGATCGCGACGTCGCGGCTACCTGACTCCGCGCTGCTGCAGTTGCTGCTCGATCATCTGTTGTACGCCCGAGCGGATCTGTGAGGACTGACAATTATTCCGGTGCGGCAGTCCTCTTCACGCACCGGAATCCGAGGTGACTGGTCGAGGTATCGATCGCCTCCGCATGCCGCGCCGCGGGGCGATAGCGGCGGCAGTAGTTCGGCGCGCACAGGTGCGAGCCGCCCTTGATCACCTTGCGCGGGATCTTGATGTTGGGCTGGCATGGGTCGTAGCTGCCCTCCTCGCCCCCGCCGCGCGGATTCTCGGGAATGCAGCACCCCTTCGGCGCATCGGCGTCGTGCTTGAGGGAATACCAGTCGGAGGTCCATTCCCAGACATTGCCGATCATGTCGTGGACGCCGTAGCCGTTCGGCGGAAATGCCGTCACCGGCGAGGTGCGCTCATAACCATCGGTCTTCAGATTCTGGACCGGGAAATTCCCCTGCCAGGTGTTCGCCATGTGCTTGCCATCAGGCGTCAGCGCGTTGCCCCAGGCGAATTCTTCGCCGTCGAGACCACCGCGCGCCGCGAATTCCCATTCGGCTTCGGTCGGCAGGTCCTTGCCCGCCCATCGGGCGTAGGCCAGCGCATCGCTGTGGGAGACGTGCACGACCGGATGGTTGTCGAGCACATTGATGTTGCTCTTCGGCCCGTAAGTGTGCCGCCAGTCGGCGCCCTTCATGAACTGCCACCACTGGCTCCAGTCGCGCAGACTCATGACCCGTTGCGGCGGCATGAACACCAGCGAGCCAGCGTAGAGCATGTGCGGAAGCGCGCCGGGGTAATCTTTTGGATCGGGAGGGATCTCGGCGAAGGTCTTGTGGCCGGTCGCCTTGACGAAAGCCTTGAACTGCTTGTTGGTGACCGGCGTGCGATCGATCCAGAATCCATCGACCGTCACGCGATGGACCGGCGCCTCTTCAGGATAATGGTCGTTCGAGCCCATGCGGAACGTGCCGCCGGGAATCCTGACCATGTCACCGGTCGGGCGATCCTCCGAAGGCCGATCGTTCCGCGCGATGTCGGGTGGCCGCAAGCGCGTCATGGCGCAAACTCCGAACCAGGCTCCAGACGTTGTCGATTACGGGCAGGTGTCCCAGAACCCCTGCGTCCGGCCTGGATCGGTGTAGTACCAGCACATGCCGGGAGAAGGTGCTGCCCCGGCATACGACGCTGCCGCTGCCGCCGTCACGAAACCAAGCGCCGCACCGGCGGCGATCGCGCCGCCCGCCGGCCACCTGTACCAGCCGGGCCGCGCCCAGCCGCCAGCATATCCTGGCCGCACGCCGGGATATCCCGGTCGTACCACGGCACCGCCGCGCACGACGGTGGTGCGGCTTGCTGCACCGCCGCGCGGACCAACAACCGTGGTCCGGCGAACCGCGACGCCGCCGCGCGCGCGAATTTCAGTGATGCGTTGATCCTGCTGCCTAAGCTGCTGCTGCAGCGAACCATTCGCCTGCGGGACAAGAGCCGATGCAGGCATGGCCGTCAGGATTCCGAACAGGCTCGCCGCAAACGCAACGCTTACAGATTTCAACATGGGACATTCCACTTCTCTTGATTGGAAGCTACTTGGTCGAAGCCCACCGGAATACCATCACTGGTCCCGGGATGACTGAACCCACTTCGAAGCGCACACCTCCCTGCGTACACCGACCTGGATCGGCGTTCACGCCCGACGTGTCGAAGATGCAGCGATGCTAAGGCAACTCGACGTTGTTGTGATGTGCAGTTTGTGCCAATCTGCACGCTACAGGACAGATCAGGACCTCGTAAATTCCAGACAACGGGGATAGCGAGCCATGCTTCGGCCGATCGCGGTAAGCAGATGCAGCCTGCACAGCTTCGAAGGCCTTCACGAAGCAATTCACGGCTCCCATGTCGAGGTGATGCAACTGGGCCGCGGGAAACTCAGTGGCTCCCTGAGCCATGTCGGCATCGGAGATTTTTCGCTCAGCGTCGGTTCGTTTTCCGTCGGCGTTCGCGCCCAGCGCGTCGCGACCGACGACAATCTCATCGTCGGAATGCTGCTGGGCGCGAAAGATCGTGTCACCCACTGGTCTTTCGACATGCGTCCGGCGGACGTGCTGGTGATGCCACCCTGTACCGAGCATGACAGCGTTTTCCATGGCGCCGCGGCCTATGCCGCGATCCGCTTCGACCTTTCAGAGGTCGCGTCGCTGTTCAAGGGCGAGCCCAGGCTGAGCGATCCCGCCGCATGGCTCGAGAAGCACCACTACCGGGCCCACAATTCGATCAGCCACGCCGCGCCGCGCCGCCTGCCCCTGATCATTTCGCATCTGGCGCAATACCAGGGTGCGCTATCCGACGCCGCCGCCGATTTCTGGAAACGGTCGATCATGGACGCGGTGACCGGCGCGATCATGCATGCGCAGCCTGCGGACTCCAGAGGGCCTTCGCCCTCCGCGATGCAAATGGTGGGGAAGGTCGACGAGTATCTTGCCGCGACCGGCCACAGACCCGTCCACATTTCCGAAATCTGCGCGCACCTCAACGTCACCCGGCGGACGCTGCACCGCGCCTTCTGCGACGCGATCGGCCTCGGACCGATCACGTACCTGCGCTACAAGCGGCTTTGCGCCATTCACTCCGTCCTGCGGGACAGCAATCCTGCGACCACCACCGTCGCGCAGGTCGCGGTGCAGCACGGCTTCATCGAACTCGGACGCTTCTCGCACTATTACCATACGCTGTTCGGCGAATATCCGTCGGAGACACTCGGCAGCCGCGGCCCACGGATCGCTCCGGAGTGGCCGAGATCGCGCGTCATCGCCGCCGCGCAGCCGCATTGATGCCGGGGAGCGCCCGGGGGAGACATGCGGCTTGCCAGGAACTTCGAATCCTTAATCGGTCACGCGATCAACCTCATGATGGCCGACGCTGGAGAACGCCCCTTCTAAGATGGGCGCTGCCAAAATATCGAAAACAACCCCATGCAAAGTAGCAGGCGGCCGACGGCGTTCGACCACGCAATTTGACACGTCGGGCAAATCAGGGGCATTCTTTCACCATTCCGAAATCCTGCATGCGCCCGTCGCCCCGCAATAGGGGGCGCGTCCGGCACAACTGAAAATTCCTCACCCACATTGAAATTGCACCAGCCGCCGCGTCGAGCGATCCCCTGCGCGTGGCCGAACCGCACCGCGTGGCCCACGCGGTCCTCAAGGAATCCCGACATGAACACCGCAACTGATATCACGATGTCAGCGACAACAGCTGCAACCGGCCAGACCAGGGCCGCTTTAGCCCCGCGAATAAAGCTGCTGTCGCACGGATTCTCCATCGACCATCCAGACCCCGAAACCGGCGAGCAGCTCATGGCAGACGCACTGGGGGTCGCCGATCGCGAAGCGATGCATGGCATCCTCCGGCAGCTGGTAAAGGCCAGCGTGAGCGGCGAAAGTCCCGACGAGGTCAACCTGTCTTTCATGATTTCGATGGTGAAGAGCATTCGCCCGCGGGATTCCGTCGAGGCCATGCTGGTGGCGCAGATGGTCTCCGTTCATGTGATGGCGATGCGGTGCGCCCATCACCTTGCGAATGCCGACGACCTCGCCCAGCACGACAGCGCCGCGCGCGCATTGGACCGGCTCGCCCGCACGTTTCCCGCCCAGATCGATGCACTCAACCGCTACCGGAGCCAGGGCGAGCCTGCGATCACCGTGCAGAACGTGTCGGTGGGCGACGGCGGCAAGGCCATTGTCGGCAACGTCACGCAGCATGCGAGCGTGATCGTTTCGGACAAGAACGCGGCATCGGCGGCGCGGAAGACGCCGAAGGCCGCGGGCACCCGGCGACGGCGTGATGCCGCTGATGGCAGGCAGGAAGCAAAGGCGTGAGCGATCACATCAGAAACCGGCCCGGCGAGCCCACGTTCTTCCCGCCAGAACACGTCCGACTCATACGCGGCCTGAGCGCGTGTCTCAGCCTCTTCCCGCAGGATGCGCGAGAGGTTTGTGCCGACAGCAATGCCGCGATTACATGTCCACGGTCATCGACAGGAGATACGTCCGCGGTGCTCCCAGGAAGAACGTTCCGAATGAAGCCACGCTGGACCAGTAATTCTCACCGGTCACGTTCTGGACGTTGGCGCGGAAGATCGTCTTCCTGCCGTTGATCGCCGTCGTGTAGCGGGCGCCGAGATCGAGCCGCGTCCAATCCGGGATCGGCTGCTTGTTCGCCGCATCGACGAACTGCCTGCCCGTGTAGATCACGGCCCCATTCAAGGTGAGCCCCCTCATCCACGGGAGATCCCACTCGGCTCCGATATTGGCCTGTACGTTTGGAACGCCGATTGGCGTGTTGCCTACGTTTGCCGCGATGGCGGTCTTGGTCAGGGTGCCATCCAGCAGCGAAACGCCTCCGAGGACGCGAACATCGGGCATGAGTTCGCCGAACACGTTGAACTCGAGCCCGCGCACCTGCGTTTCGGCAGTCGCCGAGAAGCGCCCAGCCAATATCTCGCCGTTCGGCTTCGATATCTCGAAGGCACTGAAGGTGGTGGCGAACTTGCCGAAGTCCACCTTGATGCCGGCCTCGTACTGCTTGGCGATGTAGGGCGCGAGTACTTCACCCGGATTGGAAACATTCGGCTGATTTGGCGCTATATCGCCCTTGCTCAGACCTTCAATGTAATTCGCATACAGGGAGACGTTGTCCCGAGGCCGGACCACGAGGCCGACCACGGGCGTGGTCGCGCTCTTGTCGTAGGAATTCAGCAGCGTTCCGACATTGGCGACATAATTGGTCGCCTCCACGCCCTGGCGCCGCACACCCAACGTCAACAGGATACGCTCATCGAGCACGGACATGGTGTCGGCAATCGAGAGCGCTGTGAGGTTACTTTCCGAGAGTCGGGGGCGTCCGGGGATTTCGTTTGCAAACTGAGTTGGGGCGATCGTCGGACTATAGATGTTCGATGCAACCGGAGTGCCGTTGGCGGTCGGCCGGAACAATTCGTCGTGATAGACCGAGCCCTGGAAGGTGACGGCATGACGAACGAACCCAGTATCGAACCGGGCGCGGACGCCACCATCATATGTGTGCCGATCGATGCTGAGCCCGAAGAATCCCGGCGTCGAGGTGGTGTTGCCGAGTGCATTGGTAATCGTCGGGAGTCCGAAGAAACGTTCGACGTTGGTCCGCGATCCGCCGACATCGGCGAACAGCGTAACCTGATCGGTTACATCGTATTCGTTGCGCCACAGGACCGATTGGTCGTTGATACGCGACCATTCCCAGGGCTGCGTCACGTTCAGCCGGCCGTCCGGCGCCTTTGGCACCGGCAGGCCGGCAGCCATAAGGAACGGACGAGACGGAGCATCAAATCGATCGGTCTGGGCGAGCAAATAGAGCCACGACCTGTACCGTCCGCCCTGATAATCGAGGGCCAGCGCTCCGACGCCCGTCGTCTCGGACTGGCGGTCAATGGGCGTATCGCCACCGCGCAGGCTGCCGCTGGCGCGCACGCCCCATTGCCTGCTTTCGCCGTAGCGCCTCGCGACGTCCCAGTGACCGCCGAATCGCGAGGTCGAACCGTAACTCGCGGTGAGGCGGGTCAAGTCCCCGCCCGCACGCTTGGGCACGACATTGATGACGCCGCCGACGCCGCCATTGGGCGCGATGCCCGAGAGCGCGGCCAAGGGCCCCTTGAGCACCTCGATGCGCTCGACGTAGTCCGTGAAGATACGATAGCTCGGGGCTATTCCGTAGAGCCCCTCGAAGGCGAACTCACCATTGTTGCCTTCATTGATCGGGAAGCCGCGAATGTTGAACGAATCGACGATACCGCCTGTCGGGTGGGTACTGCGCACGGAAGGATCCAGGATCAAGGCATCCGCACCCGTTGCCGCCTGCTGATCCCGGATGAACTTGTCCGTGTAGCTCGTCACGTTGAACGGTGACGTCATCGTGCTGGTGTTTCCGAGCATCCCCAGCCGCGCGCCTTGAGCGACCTGGCCGCCCGCGAAAGCGGGCACGACGCCCGGCTGCGACGGCTGCGGTTGCACCGCGGCGGGCTCGGGTTGCGGAATGCCAGGCGCCGCAGTCCGTCGTGAAGTCGACCGGAGCCGAGCATCGTTTCGTTTGGCTGGCGCGCGACGGAGCGACTGCTGCGCCGGAGCATCGACAGTAACGGGTGGAAGGGAGTTGCTACCCGGCGAAGTTTGGGATCGAGCGGGCAATTCGAACCACGCCAACAACGCCACACCACCCAGCAGCGTCGCTCCAAAGCGAGCTACCACCCCCACCCCACCTGCACGTCGCATTTCCAGAAAGTCCCCATCAACAGCACGTCACCCAACGCGAAATGGGCCCCACGCCACAACCCGCAAGATCACGGATCGATGATCCCGCTCTCCGCGTCCGGCCGACACTTATCGTCGTGTGAATCAATTCCCCCGCAGAGCCCGCGCTGGTTGTCTGAGCCTTATCGGCAAAGTCCGATCGCCAGCGATCTGCACCGTCTCCTTAGGGAGACGCTAGGGTGACCGCAACGCAAATGAATGCACTACGACTTAGAATGTCTCGATCCATCGGCGACTCGATTACGTTGATGCTGTGTTTGGAAATCTTCCAAAAGTACTTTGGAAGATTTCCAAATCAGTGCTGCCACCGCAGGCTCCGGGTGACGGCGCGATTCCGCTGATGCCAAGCGGGAAGCAACAGGCATGAGCGATCACATCAGAAACACCGGCCCGATGCTGGCGAGCCCGCGTTGTGGCGCCAAAACACGTTGCGGCGGCGCGTGCCGCTCGCCGGCGGTGCACGGCAGGAAGCGCTGCCGCATGCACGGCGGCGCACACGGGTCCGGCGCGCCGAGGGCAAACCGGAACGCGCGCAAGCACGGCCTGTTCAGCAGGGACGCGATCGCAGAGCGAAGGCAGATTCAGATGTTGTTGGGTGAAGCGCGGAAGCTGCTGGAAGAGATGAAATGATCGGATTTCGCACAAAAGCTGGCTTGGCAGGTTCTCCTCAATCGTGTATGGTTACATGTAACCGTCAAGGGAATTTGTCATGGCGTCGGCATCGAAGCCAAGGTCTATCCGGGCGAAGCCTTCCCGGGTGAAGGTTCGGGAGCATCGCGAAAGGCTGCGCAGGCAAGGAATGCGCCCGATCCAGATTTGGGTCCCGGACGTAAGCGCGCCAGCGTTCCGGTCGGCTGCGCACCGTCAGTCGCTCGCCGTCGCCGCCAGTTCTCATGGCCGCGACGATCAGGCGTTCGTCGATGCGATCTCTTCATTCAATGATGACGCGGATGGAGATGAATGAAGCGCGGCGACATCTGGACCGTCGCCGGCGGTAAGCACTATGCGGGCAAAGCAAGGCCCGTCGTCATCGTTCAGGACGACAGTTTCGACGCGACGGCTTCCATCACGATCTGCGCGTTCACGACAGACGAGACGAATGCACCGCTTTTCCGGCTTCCTGTTACGCCGAATGAGCGCAACGGATTGCGCGCGCCCTGCCGTCTCATGGTGGACAAGATAACCACCGTTCCGAAGTCCAAGATCGGGACGCGCATCGGGCGCCTGGACGATGAAGATGTCTTGCGCCTCAATCAGGCATTGCTCGTGTTCCTTGGACTGGCAACATCTTCAAGACGCAAACAGCGATGAATCAGGTGACCGTCAAACGGCGAGCCTTCTTCGCTCGCACTGGCAACCTGCTTTCGACTGAAAACCCGACATTCAGCGCCCGCATGATGGTGGCAATCGTTTCGAAACGCGGCTTGGCACCCGGCGCCAGCGTCTTGTAGAGGCTTTCCCGGCCGAGACCGGACGCCTTCGCGACCTCCGCGATGCCGCGCGCCTTGGCCACGTCGCCCAGCGCCTTGAGCAATACGCCGGGGTTTTCGTCGCGGGCTGCGAGCGAAAGATATTCCGATATCGCTTCCTCACTATCGAGATAGTCAGCGACCTCGAATGGCGCGTAAGTGACCTTCGCATTTGCCTTGGCGTTTTCCTTGGCGTTTCCCTTGAAGTTTCCCTTGAAGTTTCCCTTGGCTTTGGCCTTCTTCATCGCCCGCTCTCCTTCAATTCCCTCGCCATACGCTTTGCCCTGGCGATATCGCGGCGCTGGCTGGACTTGTCGCCACTGCAAAGCAGCACATAGACGGCGGCACCATGACGGACGAAATAGACACGGAATCCCGGACCATAGCGGATACGCATTTCCAAAACGCCTTCGCCTACCGGCTCGCAATCCCCGAAATTGTCCAGGGAGGCTTGCGACAGTCGGCGCAGTCCGCGCCTTGGCCTTCTGATCTTTCAAGCCATTCAGCCAATCGGAAAAGACGGATGACCGAATGAGTGTATTCATGTCTTGATGTATCCAGCTGGATACAGCTCGTCAAGGAGCCTTGGACAACCTCCGTTCCGCTTTGGGCGCCGAACGAGGATACGGTTCCGTGGCTACCGAAGCGGAAGCACAAGCATGAGCCATTCCGCCGGCACCGGCCCGCCATTATGACCCCACGATTTCGCCATACGCATCGTGTTGTTCGCCCGCACGACCCTTCGCGTCAGGCTGGCCTTCGGAACATGGACATGGGCGGTGATTTCATTGGCCGCTGGCGTGCGGGTGGCGGCAGGAGAACGGCACGGCCAGCGAAACCCGGACAGTACAGCGCGAAGGTACTTGCTTGCGGCCCATTGCTGCTCTCGTGTGTCATCGTCGCCGGCATGGCGACGCAAACGGTATGGGCGGAAACAGCCGCGCCGGCCGCGACACGCGTCGCTGATAACGAAAAAGACCCGGGTGGGCCTGGCGAGCCTAGGCGCGCACCGAACGCAAGCGCCCCGTAGGCGCGTTGCGGTCCAAGCTCTTCGATTTCGCAGTTCGCGCCGAACACGAGCTCGATGGCGCGGCGCAGTCCGTGGCGCGTTCCGCGCTGGGCGTACAAGGCGGGAATGGAACGCAGAACACGGCGGCGCACGCGCGCGCTCCAGCGCGGGTCGTACGCCACGTCGAGCAGCGTGCCGATCCAGGGCAGCACCTCGTCCGGCGTGTTGTCGAGATCGAACAACACCGGGAAGGACTCGATGGATGTATCGATGTCCGCCAGGATGGAATCAAATAGTGCGAGCAGGCGCTCGGTGAAATCTTCGGCTCGTCCGCTTTCGCGGAATACCGGCGGCAGATGCTCCAGGCTGGTAGCCCGGGGAAATTCCAGGCGGGCGCGGCGCAGGCGCGGTGTGACATTGCCGTCGCCGGCAAATTCGAATAGCAGGTGCAGAAATCTCCCTGGGGTCGCCGTCACGAGAAAATCGTCGGCGTCCGGATTGGCGGCTCTGGCCCACGTCAAACCACCGGCGGGCACCTTTCCGTCGGCCGTCGTCGCGAAGCTCACGCGGATCGACGCTCCCGCCGGCAGTTTGGCATCCAGCACCACGCGGTGCCAGCGGCATTCCTCGATGCCGCTGTCCAGCGCCTCGGTAAAGTATTTGCCGTCGGTGACATAGCGCGGCGCGCACGGCGGCAGGTCCTTCTCCAGGTCGTCGCGTTCCGCGCAACGGCCGTACCAGGTGAAGCAGCTCACGCGCGGCGCCTCGTTGCGGCGCCCGCGCTCGATGCAGAATCCATCCGCTGTCACCAGCGCAATGGGCAGCGGCGACAGACGCACGAGCTCACGCGAAGTCGCCGTCGCGTCGGCGCTGGTCGTGACGTCGATGCGCAGCAGACGGAATTCCTGTGCGTCGTGCGCTTCCGGCGCACGCTCGATGGGAAGTCGCCGGTGCAGCAGCCAGGCTTCATTGCCGAGCATGCGCATGCCCTCCGGCCGGGATCCCGACGGCAGCGAAACAGCGAACACCCGTTCGACGCGCAGCCGCCGATCGATCACCGCGATTCGCACCGTCCCGTCAGGCCCGTCGCAGCACACCACCAGCTGGCCGTGCATTCCATAGGACAGCAAGCGCGGCGCCGGTAGTCCGGTCGTGCCCACGAACATCGCGCCGCGGCGCGCGAAGTGCAGCACAGCGCCGCGCGCGTGATCCGCGACCGCGAAGTGACCGTCGTAGGCCGCGATGGCGTCCAGCACGCAGCTCTCGAAGGGCTCGCAACGCGCGCTCCACATCGGCTGCCAGTCGCAGTCGCAGGGACCGAGCTTCATGACGCGCGAGGGCGACGGGGTGACCAGCAACCACTCGCAGTGGCACGCGTCCCAGGCAAGGCGGGGCGGCGGAATGCGCCGTTCATGCCCGCGGCATTCGATCGTGCCCGTACCGGACAGGCGCAGGCCGCCGGGCGAGTTGAAGCCGGTGACCCTCTGGGTCGGCGGCGTGAGCTCGAACCAGCCCGACTCCATGTCGAGCAGGCGGTAGATGGTCCTGTCGGGGACGCAGCTCATGCGCTGTTCCTCGCGTCGATCACCTGGAAACTCGTGGCGCGCAGCAGGCTGTGCGGCTCGATGGCGAAGTTGCTGCATCCCACGACCACGCGGCCATCGACACGATAGTCCAGCGTGCGCAGGCTGCGCACCGCCGAACGGCCGTTCACCTGCGCCGCCATGACCACGCGCACCAGGCCGTCGTAGCGGATCTCGCCGCCAAATGGCCAGCCCTGTCCATCCCCTCCGCCGCGCAGCGGATGCAGGTAGTCGTCGAGCGCACGCGCCACCGTGCGCACTGCGAGCGTAGAGTCCACGTCCGGATTCACGTCAACCGCGACGCGCACCGCAATCTGCTGGAAGCGCGGCACCGCGGCGGTCACCACCACTCCCGCGGGCGCGACATAGGCGGTGAGCTCCGTCGCCACGCTGCGCAGCGTCTCCGCATCGGCATCCGGCACCACGCCACCACGCTCCGGCGGCAGCACGAACACGCTCACCACGCCCGGCATGCGTGCGCCGGGGAATTGCGCGTGATAGGCGGCAACCGCGTGCGCGCGCGCCACCTCGGCGCCGCGCACCTGCTTCGCGTACAGCGCGTAGTCGGCCACCGTGACCGCCCGCCCGCGCGCACGGATCTCCGCGGGTCCGCGCCGCAGGGCGACCGACTGCAATTCGGGATCCGTGCCGCCGCTCGCTTCCTGCGCGTTGTTGACGCTGGTGACACCGGGCGAAGCGCTGATCAGGGCGCTGATGTCTTTCGCGGCGAGATGCTCGGCCGCGCTGCCGCCCACGCGGTATTTCACGGCGCGCACATTGCCGAACCCTTCCGGCACGCTGCGGCCGTGGACGTCGTCACCGAAGGAGACGATGCCGCTGATGGCGTCCAGCGCGAACACGCGGTCATTGGGCCCGGCGGCCACGAGATCGTCGACCTGCCGCCACGCGCGGAAACGTCGGCCTTCACTGTCGACCGCGATATCGTCCGCGGGTCCCTCTTCCACCTCGATGCTCAGCGAGCCCGCCAGCACCGGCACCTGCGAGAGCGTGAAGCGGCGCCGCTGCGAGCCGGGCACGGCAACGAGGTTTTCGCCGAACACCGTGCGGCCGGACGTGGCGCGTGCGGCGTTGATGGACACCTGCGCCAGGCGCGGCGCGCGCGAGTAAATGCCGTCTATGAGACGCACGCGCAGCCAGCGCAATGGCTGGTCACGGCGAATGCCGGCGGGATTTCCCGCGCGCCAGCGCGCCGGCGCGCGCAGCTCGACCAGTCCGGTGACGCCGAGCGCCGCGGTCTCATCACGCACCGGCTCGACGGTGACAAAGCTGCCGCTGTCGAGCACTGACCATTCCAGCGCCGGCACCGGCAGCAGGCGTTCCGGATCCGTGCCGCCAGCGCTGAGCGGCGCGGGCGCTTCGTCCACCGTGGAGGCCTGGAACGAGAGCGTCAACGATTCGCGCACGGTGGCCGTGCCGGAAAATCCGATGAACAGTGCCGCGTCCGGCGCGGGCCGCGAACCGAAGGGTTCGAATGCCCTGCCGGGATCGGCAGGCGGCTTGATCGACGAGAGACTGCCATCCACCAGCGTGGCCATCTCCTCGATGCGCAGCGGCACCGCGTAGAGCGTGTCGTTGGTTTCGAAATACACCGTGTCGCCGTTGGCGCCCGTGCCGCCCACCTGGAAGCCGGCAGGGATCGCCACGGACTCGGTGAGGTTGTCGAGCACCTCGAAGCTCACCAGCGCGGACGCCGGCCGGCCCGGCAGGGTCGACACACCGGCAATGTCGAGGAATTCGGTGGTGGCCTTCTCGGGCAGGCGATTGACGCGCGTGATCAGCGCGTCCTGCAACTCGAGCACCAACTCGCGCAGCGCGATGCCGGCGTCGCGCGAGTCCTCGCGCGTCCACTCGGGCGTGTAGTTTGGCCGGCGGCGGCGCAGCCGCGCACGCAGTGCCTCGCGGCGCTCGATGATGGCCGGCTCGGCGTCCACACCGCGCGCGGGCGGCGGCGCTTGTCCTCCACGTTGCAGCCACCAGACGCTCATCGCAACCCTCCGCTGAACGCCGCTGGCGTGAGCGTCGCGGTGAGCGCGCGCAGCCACGGCAGCGCGTGCGGGCCCGGCGACACGTCGCCGCAGTCTTCCTCGTCCGCGCCGTCGAACGAAATTGTCATGCGCGTGACCGTGAGCCCGGGACTCAGCGCCTGCTGAGCGCGACGCAGCAGCATCGAAGGGCGCAGCGGCACGCCGAATTCCCACCCCGTGGCCGGATCGCCGTCGCCGCCGGTTAGGGGATCGAGGAACTCGCGCAGCGCCCCGAACAGCACGGCTTGCACGGCCGCCGCCTCGCTGCGCTCGCCGGAAACCTCGACCAGCAGGTCGACTGCGCGAAACTGGGCCGCGCGCACGAACACCTGCGTGCCGAGCAGGCGCGACCGCCCGAGGCGCTTGCGAACCGCGGCCAGCATGCCGACGTCGGCCACCGGCGTCGCCACGAATTCGTCCGTGGGAAGCAGATCACCACGCGGCGCCCAGGGCACGATGAAGACCGACACGGCATCGGCCACCGGGCAGGCGTGCCGCGGATGCACGCCGACCGCGGCATGTGCGCGCGCCACGTCCACGCCCGGGGTGGCGCGCGCCAGTTCCTCGAAGTCCGCCGCGGTCACCGCGCGGGTCACGCGGCGTGTCCAGGCACGCGCGCGGGTGCGCGCGGCATCGATGCTCTCGGCGTCGGCGCCGCCGATGCCGGGCACGACGTTGCGCGCGGTGGCACAGGGCCAGGGCGGAGCCGCGGAGTTCATGGTCCAGGTGTGGCCGGAGCCGACGTTGCCGCGCCTGCCCCCACCCATCCAGAAGCGCCATTTCACGTTGTGACCGGCTGCGAGCGCTGGCACGCGACCCTGGTAGCCGTTGCCGAATTCCAGCAGTTGCCGCTCGCGATTGATCACGAAGACCCTCGCATCGGAGCGGTGAAAGGTGAAGTCATCGGTGGCCCGCCAGCGGCGCCAGCTGCCGTCGCGCTCGCGCAGGTGCAACCGGGATTGTTTACCGAGCGGACCGTCGCCGTCGTGATTGCGCCGCGCGCCCACCAGCAGCGGCAGCTCGCGGGAGGGCAGCGGCAGCAGTCCGGCGTTCATGGGGCCGGACGTCACCGGTCGACGATGCTCGGCGACCACCACGTTCGGAACCACGCGCAGCAGGCGTGGCGAGTAGACGAAGGCGCAGCTCTCGACCGTCGCCCACAGCGAGTAGATAGAGCTGCCCGCCTCGCGCTCTGCCCAGCGAGCCGCCTCGGGCGGCCGGAAGCGCAGCAGCCCGGGCCGACGCAGGCCCAGCGTGTCGTCGACGAGCTGGCCAGCATCGAGTTCGCGCCGGCCCGCCGCGGTGCTGTACCACCAGCGCAGCCGCTGGGGCGGCGGCGCCCTGCGCGCTTCGGAGGAATGCCAGGCCGGATGAATACCCGGTGCCACGTCGAGATCCAGCAACACACCGAACGGCGCCGCGAAATTCGCGGGCGGCGCGGCGCGCAGGTGGAGGTCGAAGCGCACTTCGGCGGGTGCGCCGTCGGTGCCGAACAGCGGCAGCGCACGTGTTGAGTCCAGCTGGCGCGTGCGGCCGCGATGCAGCGTGGACACCGCGACGTCGTCGACGGCCAGTCCCTGGGCGGCGTGCGTCGTGGTGAAGCGTATGTCGGGACGAGAGTCATCCAGCAGGAACTCGCCGTGCCGAGGAACGAGGAAGGCGCCGGGTGCGCTGCCCGGCACGCTGACACGCAACAACGTGCGCGCCGGCCGCGCGCCCTGCTGCCGCACGCCTAACAAGCGCAGCGAGGCGCGAACCATAGTGTCCGGTACCTGGTCGACCCAGAAGATGCGCTGCTCGATGAGCCAGGCGTAGAGCTCGAGCAATGTAACGCCGGGATCGACCGGCGAGTGCAGCGTCCAGTCGCCCGACGAAGCCGCCGGAATGCGGCGGCGTATCCCGTCGACCATCGCGCGCCAGTCAAGATCGTCGAGCTTGATGGGTGCCAGGCTCATCGCGGCGCTCCCGAATCACGCAGGTAGAACGGAAACACCAGGTTCTCGCGCGTATTGGACGCGCGGATGCGGTAGTCGATGGCCACCAGCGCGATGGTTTCGTCACGCGGGCTCAACTCGGCGCGCACGTCGTCGAGCTCGACGCGCGGCTCCCAGTCGCGCACGGCCTCGCGCACCGCGCGCTCGAGCTCGCGCAGGAAGTGCTCGCTGCCCGGCGCGAACACCAGACGGCCCGCGGTGCAGCCGAAGTCCGGGCGCATTACGCGCTGACCGCGATCGGTCTGCAGGAGGATGCGCAACGACTGCTCGATGTTCTGTTCGCCGCCGACATAGCCCAGGCCGCCGGACGCATCGGGCTCGATAGGAAAGCGCCAGCCGTTGCCGATGATGTCGCCGCCCATGTGCGCTCCTATGCCTGCACCTTTACGCTCTTGGAAAGCACCTTGGACAGCGCCGGACTCGGCATCGGCGGAGTGGTCGGAATCTGCCCGACCTGGTGCGTGTGCGACGAGAACAGCTCCAGGAACGCGGTTCCCAGCACGGCGGGCTGGATCGCCGAGGAGCCGATCTCCACCTGCGCCGCATCGAGCTTGACCTTCATCTTGCCGGAAAGCGTAATGTTGCCGCTGCCGTCGAGCTTCACCTGTTGGCCGCCGCTGGTGCTGATGGTGATGGCGCCGCCGTCCTTCTCCATCGTGATGCTCTGGCCGCCGCCGGTGTCGATCACGATCTTCTTGCCCTGGTCATCGAGCGTGAGCGACTGGCCGTCGCCGGACTTCAGCTCTATCTTTTTCTTGTCCGGCGTGTCGTCGAGCAGCACCTGGTGCTTGCCCTTGGTGCGGATCAGCTTCTGGTCGAGGCCGGGCTGCTTCTCGCGCTTGCTCGCGGGCTTGTCCTTGCCGTTGTACAGGCCACCGAGCACGATGACCTCGTTGAGATCGCCGTGCACGCAGGCCACCAGCACTTCGTCGTGCTCCTCAGGCACGAAGAACGAGCCATAGCCATTGCCGGCGTACAACTGGCACACGCGGCACCACTCGGTCTCCATGCTCTGGTTGAGCCAGGGATAGTTGAGACGCACGCGGCCCTCGCCTAGCGGATCCTTGTTGTCGACCACCAGCGCCTGCATGACGCCGTAGTAGTACTGATCTGCCTGGTGTGCCGCGCTGCCCATTTTCAACTCCCGCTGTACATTGTCTCGACGTCGAAGGTCGTGGTGTAACCGCCGTCGCTGATGGAATGCGTCACCTTGCGGACGCGATACGAGCCGCTGAAGCGAGCGCCCACACCCTTGAGATCGATGTTGTCGTCGGGTTGCAACTCCGGAATACCGATGGTCGAGCCATTGCCGGAGCTGAAACGCGTGGCGCGCTCGCGCAGGATGCTCACCGCCAGGTCGCGCGCCTCGCGCTCGTTGGTCACTGGCCGGTCGACGACGATGTTTTCGCGATCGGCGAATTTCTCGCCGGCGAGCTTCGGGCCGCTGGTACTGTCCTTCTTCGTGGACGGCGGCAAATCCTCGTCGGTCGCCACGCCCACGATGGCCTTCTTCTCGCGCGGATCCCAGCCGCGCACCGTGACCTTGGACACCTGCCGGTCGCTCGACAGCGTCGGCGAAAAGCTCCGCAGGCTGCGGCCCCACTCCAGCTCGTAGGTGCGCGCGGTCTTGCCGTCGCGCCCGTCACGCGGCGGCTGGAAGTACAGCGTGTTGCGCCCTGCCTTCGATCCCACCAGCACAAAGCATTCGAAGTCGATGCGGCGCGCGCGCTGCAGCAGGAACTGCGCGTCGTCGAGGTTCTTCTGGTACACCACGTCGTGGGGAATCGGCGATTTCGCGCCGACGAAATCGAGGTGATTGCGGCGCGCGATGTCCTGCGCGATTTCCGTGTCGGTCTTCTTGACCCACTTGACGGTCTCGCCGGGCTTGGGCTTGCGCGCCTTGAGGAACTCCAGGCTGTCCTTGCCGCTGATGCTCACGGTCAGCGCGCCGTTCTCGCTGAAGCGCGGACTGACGCTGGTGATGGGACCATGGATCACCTGGCGCGTGCGGTTCACGTAGCCGAGCTCGATGCGCACCATGTTGCCGATCATCAGCTCCGCGGAGTCGCTGTACTTGAACCTGAGGTGCTCGTCGTCCCAGTTGTTGAGCGTGATGTCGAAACCGCCGAGCTCATCGGCGGCGAGATTCACCTTGAGGTCGATGACGTCGCCATGGGTGCTCGGCGAGAGTTGTTTGCCCTCCACCTCGATGCGGAAGTCCGGCACGTAGTAGTCGACGTTGAGGTCGCCACCGCCGCCGAGGGGCATGCCGAGCTGCTGTACTGCGCCGCCTGCCATGGCTCACCTCAGCGCAGCCGCGGCACGAGCAATTGCGTGCCGGGCTCGAGTGAACGGGGATCCTGGATGTCATTGGCCAGCGCCAATGCCCGCCATTGCGCCGGATCGCGGTACATCTGCGCCGCGATGCTCCACAGCTCGTCGCCGCGACGGACGGTGAAGCTCTTCTCAACGTCCGGCGAGTTGCGCGGACGCTCGGAGAACTGCACCTCCACTGGCCGGTATTCGCGCAGCGTGGTGGACAGCTTGGCGCGCAGCGGCACGCCGGAGGAGCTGAACAGCGTGTACGTGACGTTGAGGCTGTCGAGCACGCCCTTGAAGATCTCGCGATCCCACTCGAAGGCCACCAGCGGCGGCGCGTGCAATACGGTGTTGATCTTGAGCAGTCCGCGCACCCCGTCGACGTACTTCTTGCGCACGTCTTCGAGCGTGTCCGAAGTATCGACGATGAGTTCCAGCGTCAGCTTTTCGGAGGCGCCGCGAACGTACTGGATCGGCGGCGTCTCGAGCCCGGGGATGGCGATCTCCGCGAAATTGTTCTGCTTCTGCAGCTGATACTCGGTGGGATTGAAACGCAGCGGGATCACGTCGGGCGTGACGTTGGGCGTGATGATGCGCAGTCGGGCCGGCACTGTGGTTTCGCGCACCGCGTCGACGGGGATGAGGCTCATGACTTGTTTCCGTACAGGTTGGGAACGATGGCGCGCTCATCGTCGAGTTTCTTCGCGTGCTGCTCGAGCTGTTTGGCGATCTCCTGCCAGCGCCGCATGTTCTTCTGGAACATGCGCGCGAACACGGCCTCGTCGCCCTCGCCCTCGACTTCGAACCGTACTTCGAGATTTTGGATGGTGATCATGATGTCAGCGGTGGTGATAGATAGATCTGTTGCAGGCCCTCGTGGGCGATCTCAAGCGTCTCGACCGCGACAGCGCTTTGTCCCGCGTTGAGCTCCGGCCCGGTCCATTTCGCGGCCAGTCCTCCGAAGAAACACCACGCCACGGCCGGCGTGCCGACAGGGGTGAGCAGGATGATGGCACCGTCGCGGCGTGCGCCCAGTGAGTTGGACAGACCCTGCTGGTACCACCACCACAGCCCCATCTCGCGTACCACGCCGCGCTTGAGCGAAATACGCGACCAGGTGTGCCGCAGCGGCAGCTGGTGCGCGTAGCTATTGGCACCACCCTCGGGATAGGCGGTGATTTCGAGATCCCCGCCGAGACCGCGCGCCTCCTGGAACGAGCCGTTCGGCACCAGCGGCAGCAACGCGGCCTGGGCCGGCGGCAGGTGCGCGTCCGCCGGATCCAGCGTGACGATGAAGCGATACGACGGCAGCGGATCTTCGATCATCATGATTCAAAGACCTCCAGCCGGCCGTCACCTCCGAACGACAGACGCAGCAGGATGTATTCCATCGGCGCTGCGGGCGCGACCTCGATCTCGCACAACACCTGGCCGAGGTCGATGACGTCGGGTGTATTGAGCGTGGCGTCGCAGTGGATCTGGTATGCCTCCTCCGGGCGGCTGCCCTTGAGCGCGCCGTGCTGGAAGGCTTCGAACAACACGCTGTTGACGCCACGGTAGATAGTCAACCAGAGCTCCGGGCCGTTGTTGTCGAAGACCAGCGGCTCGGCGACGCGGCGGATGGCTCGCACTAGGCGATTGATGAGCCGGCGATGCGCGACGAAGCGGTTCTCGCGTTCGTCCGCCGTGCTGGAACGCGCCAGCGTGCCGCCGCCCCACACCATGAGTCCCGACCCGGGCGCGCAACGGATCATGTTGATCCCGAGGCGGTTGAATTCGGTCTCCACCGGTTCAGCGAAGCTGCGCGACACGTCGACCGCGTCGTACACGAGCAGGTTCGCGGGTGTGTACGAGGCGCCGCGCTCGCGATCCGAGCGGCTGACGGTTCCAGCCACGTGGCCGCAGGGCGGCACGTCGCGCAGCGGCGTGACGACACCACCGAGGGGATCGCTCACACGTAGCCAGGGATGATAAAAGGCCGCGGAACGCGCGCCTCCCAGCAGGTCCTCATTGCGAAGCGCTTGCGACCATTGAACGGTCGCATCGAAATCGAGGGGCGGGTGGCGGAACTCATCGCCATCCGCGGGCATCTCGGTGAGGACCATCCGGTCCTTGAGTTCCTCGCAACGCAGGATGGCTTCACGCAGGATGTCCGCGCGCTCCTGATCGCCCGCGACGTCGAGCCCGAGGTCGGGGAATGCGAGCAGCGCGGGCTCCACCTGGTCGCACAGCACCGTCACAGCATCTAGGTACAGGGGTTGCGTAGCCTCACCGTCGACACCTCCGCCGAGTTCGACGTCCCAGTCGGTGCGCGGTTGTTGGGCAGCGCGCGTCTGCATGTCGTTGAGCGTGGTTTCGACGCGTACTCGATCGGAGCGGTTAGCGATGGCGCGTACCAATGGATCCAACTCCGAGTCGCCGGGCTCTTCGGCGAGCGCGCGGGCGTCGAGCTTGATCGGCCCGATGAACTCGTCGGGCTCATCGTACGTTTCCACGCGAATGGTGAGTCCCGGCACACCCGCCCCGGCACGCTTCAGCGAGAAAACTACGCGCGCGCGATTCGCCCAGGCTCCGGGGCTTGCGGCGAAAACGTTCACGGTGGCGGCGCCCACCGTTATCGGGCGGCGCGCGCATACGAATGGCCGCGGCAATGCGCCGGTATCGGCATCGGCCACTCGGCCGACACGCAGTACATAGGCCACCTGGCCGCCGTTCTCGAAGTAGCCTCGCACCGCGTAAGATAGATGTGTGGCCCTCCCGAGCCCGCCAAACACCCGCTCGAATTCCCGCCAACCTTCGATGCGCACCGGCACTCCCACCGGTCCCCGCCGCGCGCGACCGGCGAACGCCGCGATATCCGAGCGAAGCGGCGCGAGCGCCGGCAGCACTGGCGCCCGCTCCACGTACAACCCGGGCCTGCGCGCTTCCAGCATCATGGCGCCTCACCGTCGATGTGCAACCCTTCGTGGCAGATCTCGAGCGTTTCCATTGCCACTTCGTTGTTCTTCGCGTTCATGCCCGGCCCGGTCCACTTGCAGGGCCAGCCGCGCACGAAGTTCCAGCGCATCACTTCCTTCTGGCCGGTCTCGTCCATGAGCACGACCGAGCCGTCGGCGCGCTGCACCTTCCCCTTCTGGCCCTCTAGGATCCAGTTCCAGAACCCGAGGTCGCCGATGAGGCCGCGCTTGAGCGTGATGTTGCTCAATTTCTTGAGACCCGGGAGCTTGCGCACGCGAATGTCTTCGCTGCCGTTGCGGTAATCGATGGGATCGACGGCCACTTCCAGGCCCGAGACCTCAGAGAATGAGCCCTTCACCGCGGCGCCGTCGGCGCTCACGCCCGTCACCTCGACGCGGAAGCAGTAACTCGGGTAGGGATCGTCTCGATAAACAGCCGGCATGGTACTCTCCTATCAATTCGTGTTGGCGTCGAGCGTCTTCTGCTGAATGCGGAAGATGACGAACTCGGCGGGTTTCACGGGCGCGATGCCAATGACACAGATGAGCCGGCCGTTGTCGATGTCGTCCTGGGTCATCGTCGTGCGGTCGCACTTGACGAAGAATGCCTCGTTTGCAGCCGCGCCCTGCAGCGCGCCGTTGCGCCACTGGGTCGTCAGGAAGTTGGTTATGCTGAGGCGCACGCGCGCCCAAGTAGGCTCGTCGTTGGGCTCGAACACCACCCACTGCGTGCCCTCGTCGATCGATTCTTCGATCATGATGAACAGGCGCCGCACGTTGATGTATTTCCATGCCGCGTCCGAGGTGACGCAGCGCGCGCCCCAGACACGGTTGCCGCGGCCCGGGAAGAAACGCAGCACGTTGATGTTGCGCGGGTTGAGCATGTCCTGCTCGCGCTTAGTCACGTCGGCGGCGATGCGCGTGATGCCGCGGATGACTTCGTTGGCGGGCGCCTTGTGTACGCCACGGTCGACGTCGACGCGCGCGTAGATATCCACCGACGTAATGGCGACATCTCGTCTGAAACGCCTTGAAACCCAAATCGTGGCTGCACTGAGGACAGTCGAACGCGGCTATTTTCAGCATGTCAACCTGACGAGCAAGTCCAAGGCACAAGCGCGGTTCTACAAGCGACTTGTTACCGCCCTCGATTGGTTTCGACAGTCCTTCGGCTCACATGCTAACGAATCGGAAGCTATCGTCGCACTTGCTGTCGCGTTCGAGACTTTGCTTACCGACCATTACCAGCAGGGTGTCGCCGAACGCATCAACCGACGCGTTGGCATTTGCCTGAAGGGTTTTCCGGGAGTGACCGAGTACAAGCAGAGCGTGCTCGAGATCTACTATGCACGAGGCAGCATTGTTCACACAGGTGAGCTCGGGCAGGCCGCAAATGTTACCAAGGCCCAAGCTGCATTCGCGCGCTGCTTTTGCAGCATCGCCGCGCGCCTTGCCGCCTGGACCCCGACATCGAACGACTCGATGAAGAACTTGTTGGGCGACACTTGATGCCTGTTCAGTTATCGGACGGTCAAGTGTCCTGAACGGCGATAGTTCAAGACAAAGTCGTCGACGACGAAGTCACGTGAAACGATGGGTTGCTCCCTTAGGTCGCACGTCCACTAGTTCGACATGCTGGTGTCAAGGAGCGCCAGAAGCGAGCGCACCACTACTAGTCGCCGACGTCCGATCCTTGTCGTGGCGATCCGCCGAGCTCCTATCAACTCGTAAAGCTTCGTGCGTCCCAAGCCGGTCACTTCGCATGCATCGTCGATCGTGCAGGTGAGCCGCTGGGCGAAGGGCATCGTGCTCGGTTCTGCGGCTTTCGGAGCGGATAGACTGACTTGTGATTGTCGTCCGCCAGTTTTCTCTCGTCGATTGTATCTCACGTGGCCCTCCTATTCGCACAAAGCTCGACAGGACAAGAGTCGATTGTGCGATGAGCAACGTCAATGCGAACATCCGAGGGCGCTCGCGTACGACAGCGCATGTCAGCGGCGGTTTGAATATTTCCGGACACCAAGGGCGACGAGGAAATTTTTCGCGAATGCGCCAGCGAGGAATCGCGCCGAGGCTAGTCTGCTAATGTCGGCAGCAAATTCCCCAAGCATTCGCCGCTGTTCACCAGTGTCTTATTCAACCGTTATTCAACGAACGCGGCCCATGGCTACCTAAGTGCCTGAATTTGCTGGCGCTCCCTAGGGGAATCGAACCCCTGTTTCAGCCTTGAGAGGGCCGCGTCCTAACCGCTAGACGAAGGGAGCGTTGGC